>JAJRWJ010000437.1 GCA_024276805.1 Gammaproteobacteria bacterium | reverse complement strand
ATTGATGGAGTTTATATCAAACAATCAATGGATTATTATCCTATTACCATTTTTTATCATCACAGTTATTGGGATAGTTTTAGGAGCAAATAATGTAAGACGAGAAAAAGGTATTCTGCAGAAAGCACGAGAGCTTGGTTTTTTTGCAGGCACTCAAGAATCCATTAAAGAAATTACGAATACCCCCGCCTTTTACCTTCTTACGCCACAAAGTAGCCATGTGCAATTCCGGCAAATTCGTAATATTATTAAAGGACGTATTAGTGACTTGGATTTTGTGATGTTTGATTATATATCAAAATTCAGCAAAGGCAGAATTAACACTGTAACAGTTTTAGCTTTACCATTATCCGTTGAGGGTATTCCCGATTTCAGGCTTACACCCATGGATAAACTATTTTCTATTCATAAACGAGTTCTCGAGCAGTCTATAAATAAACAATCACAGATTGATGATACAAGAGGTGAGCAGGTTAAATTCTCATCCGAACCCGAGTTTATAGAGAACTATCTCCTCTATTCAAGAGATGAACAAACTACCCGCAAATTGTTCGATGCGAATACTTTGAGACTGCTTTCAAAACAGTCCTCGAAGGGCTGGAGTATTGTATGTGAGAATGGATGGATGAATCTATCTCACAATGATAAAACTGTGAAAGCAGAAAATTTGCATGATTTTTTGAAAGAATCAACGCTAATATATAAGACGATTCTAAGAAAATAGTAGGATATAGCCTAATCGGGGGATAGGGAGCCACTCAAGTAGACCCCTCCCACAGCACCGCACATACGAGTCCGTATACGGCGCCTGGCCTGCTATTCGCAGAGATACTTCATCGGGCAAATCAAATCCATATCCAAAATGCAAAATGGGGTCTTGCAATAAAGCATAAAAAATGGCGCTACAAGGCCCATATTCTTGTGCTATTCTTTTGGGATTCGAGGGCTTCACCCGAGCACTCACACTTCCGATGATCGCCCCTTCGGCTGGTATCGTGCTCAGGCGAATCCCCCCCCCTTAATGCTCTACTTCAACCGTCAGATTCATGTAGTTGGTGTGGAAGGAATTGTCAGTGACCGATAACAATGCAGATGAACCAACACCCAACGCCATGTTTGTTTAGGTTCTTCCGGAGAATGCGTACCTGGCATGTGAACAAATGTTGAAATATTGGCGCTCACTGATTGAAACAGTCGCTTTTTTTCATGTGACCATCTCCTCATGTCTACCAGCTTGCTGTACCACGCTTTTGGCATCGCCGGATACTTTTATCAGAGCGCCTGATTTATTGCCGGGAACATCTTTGTTGCCATCCAGGAGGATCGTAGTAAGCAGAGATGCCCCGTTTGTCATAGCCGAGAACACCTGTCGAGGAAAGCAAACTCGACGTTTTCAGACGTTCCCTATAGGGCCGAAATCGGTGTATATCGACCTTCCAGTTCAACGGGTGGAATGTTAAACATGTCAGACAGTACGCCAGGTGAAGGTACGGTTTGCCGATGAAAACAAACGCTATACTCGTACGTTTGCCTGGTTGGCGTTGGATCTACCCGGCATATGACCATCCAAGCAGTGGCGAGGCACCTTGGAGTGAGTTGGGACAATCGTCATGCTGCTTCCTGCACTTCTGCAGCGGAGACATTTTCACTGAGCTTGTCGACCACGCCGGAAAAAAGCGCTTGATCTCCAGACTCTTCTGCCCCCGTTGAACTCTGGCTGGTCAATAAACCGATTCCTGAGAACAACTCCTGAAAGCTCTGTCGAGGTTCCGCCAGACTCTGCAGTGATGTTTGTGCATCCGCCAGCATTGTTTTCGCCTGATTCATGAAATCCCCTGCCTGGGCCAGCAAGTCAGGCTGGACAGTTTGCTGCGGCGCTGAAGTCTGTTGATAGGCCGCGACTGCCTGAACCGAATTCCGCATGCTCAGATCCATCGAAAAACCGGCAATCTGCTGATCATTGAAGCCCAATTTTTGTGCGTGCTGCACAGCCGCCTTGCCGCTACCATGAAAAAAAGCGTCACTCACCTTCTGCATTTTTTTCATCAGTTTTTGCAACGACTTTTGTTCATCCTGGTTCAGATCTCCTTCGATGGAAATCGAAAAATCGCTGTTTTCACTGTAACTCTCCTGAAAAGCCTGCAGACTGGAATCGCCCTGCCGCACCTGCAATGCAGACCGGCTGCTGCTTGCGGATTGGCTGAAGCTGATGGTCACGGTATCTCCTTCCCGGGTTTTCACCTGTATTTCCGCAGACCTGCTTTGCTGTATCGCCACATTCTGAAATCTCATCGTCGTATCGACACGGGGATTGACAGTGGTTTCATTCGTCGAAGCCAGCTTGGCCTGCGAAGCCAACTTGTCCAGCCCCCGCATCGTCAGATCATAGGTGTTGTTGACATCTTCTGCTATTTTGCCCTGCAACATCCCCAGATTCTGCAGAATATCCTTGGCTTCCGAAAAGCCTTTTTCCAGTCCATCTTTGACTTGAGAAAAAAACCTGTCTGTATTGGCTTCAGGCCGCGCCTGCCTGAGCTGTCCGTATGCCGCCAGTATCGATGACATAATTCTGTCGGATACCTTGGCAGGTGTGTAATCCTCCTTTTCCAGCCCTTTTAACCCAAGCCCTTCAGTATTCAAAACCTTGTCCAGCCTGTCGAGCAGCCGCGCCCCGAGAATTTTTTGCGGTTCGGCATCACTTGCCAGACTGGATCGCTCGACTTGCGCCTTGATCTGTACCTGAAAATGTGGCTTGACGAAGCTCTGAGAATTGAACTTTGGAAAGGAAAATGAAGGACCGATTGATTGGGACATACCGACACCATTATTTAATACAGCATTGGTACCGTGATCGGCATCACAACTCGAAACTTTAGAAAAAATCGGCATCATGGAAAAGTTGAATCCCAGCAATTCCAATTATGACAATGCATTACTGTACTGTACTGTACAGAGACCGCAAATTCCGGCGCTTAGACCAGTATCAAGGCCATTTTGCAGGTTTTGTTCCTCAATCACAACCTGCGAGAAATACCAGCCAGCCATCATGAGAACTGCTGCTCGATTCCTGAACTGTTGAATCCTGCCGGATTATGAATTATCATGGAATCCAGCGCGGATTTGATTCAGCTTGCCAGCGCTATACAAATTTGGCTAAAGAGGGCACGACCTGCTTTAGCATCAGCTGAGCGGGTTTTTTTACGCCCGTCGCATACCGCCGAGTTAAACAACAACTTGCAGGGCGGCCAATAAATACTGCTAAAGCGTTGGCTGCCATCGGCTTCGGGTTGATCAGCGCTTTTCCAGACTGAAGCCGATGGAGACGACAATGCTCAAAGATTACCTTTTCACTTCCGAATCCGTTTCGGAAGGCCACCCCGACAAAATAGCCGACCAGATCTCCGATGCCGTTCTGGACGCATTCCTCAATGCCGATCCCAATGCACATGTTGCCTGCGAAACCTATGTTTCATCTGGCCTGGTGGTTGTTGGCGGCGAATTCAAGAGCAGTACCCCAGGTTTGTTCGAGCGAATCGAAGCATCGGTCCCGGGCATCGTCAATAGCGTCTTCAGGGACATCGGTTATAACGATGACAGCCTGGGATTTTCCCTGGAAAACAGCCGCATCATCACCGCCTTCAACAGCCAGTCAGCACATATCGCCATGGGCGTGGATGCAGCACATGACCGGGAACAGGGTGCAGGCGACCAAGGGCTGATGTTCGGCTACGCCAGCAATGAAACCGATGTCCTGATGCCGGCGCCCATCACCTATGCGCACAGGCTGGTAGAACGCCAGGCCGAAGTGCGTAAAAAGGGCAAGCTATCGTGGCTGCGGCCCGATGCCAAAAGCCAGATCACCTTCCGCTATCAGGACAACAGGCCTGTCGCCATTGATGCCGTCGTACTGTCGACGCAGCATGACCCTGAAATACCATTCAAGGACATCAACGACGGCGTCATGGACGAGATCATTCTGCCGACGCTTCCCGCACAATGGCAGCATTCCGGTACACGATACTTCATCAACCCGACAGGCCGGTTTGTCATTGGCGGACCCAATGGCGATGTCGGCTTGACCGGACGCAAAATCATCGTCGATACCTATGGTGGTATGGCACGCCATGGCGGCGGGGCATTTTCCGGAAAAGACCCGTCCAAAGTGGACCGGTCCGCTGCCTACATGGGGCGCCATGTGGCCAAGAACATCGTCGCCGCCAGACTGGCGGAAAGATGCGAAATCCAGATCTCCTATGCCATCGGCGTCGCAGAACCGACATCCATCAGCGTCGACACCTTCGGCACGGGAACAGTGCCGGAAGACCGCTTGATACAGCTGATCCGGGAGCATTTCGAGCTCAGACCCAAGGGATTGATTGCAGAACTGGATCTGCTGCGACCGATCTATCGAGCCACCGCGGCCTATGGCCATTTCGGAAGAGATGAAAGGAAATTCAGCTGGGAAAATACAAACAAGGCCCAGGCATTGTCGGACCGAAGAAAAACAGAATCACAGTAAATCCTTATTCATTCCCACGCTCTGCATGGGAAAACTGCCTGTGACACCCTAACTTCATGAACAACCAAAAAGCGCATAGTACCGCTTGACTGTTTACAAATCCCCGCATTTGCAGGCATCAGGGGTGCCTGCCTTTTGCATTCTTGGATTTGGGGGGTGAGGGATTAACGGTGTCTGGGGCGATACCGGCCTGAGATCAGCCTTGCTGGACTTCATTTACCAGGCATCCTGCCAATGCAAAGAATCGAGCCCGGCAAAAAGGCTGTACTCGAAGAAGCAGCCAATTTTTCATTATCATGGTTTTTCTGGTCAATTTCAAAGTTTTTCGCTTTTATTGACAAGAAGCATGATAACACTGATCCTGAAAATTAATTCTGCCAGCCGCTATAATCAATAGAAACTCTGCGTACTGCAATATTTAGCTATTAATCCTCCT
>JAJRWJ010000436.1 GCA_024276805.1 Gammaproteobacteria bacterium | reverse complement strand
TGAAAAGGCGAAACTGCCGATATTGACCCCCTTGCGGGTTATCCACAACAGCGCAGTACTGAGAAAAACCAGCAATACGGCTTTTTCTTCGAAACGCATCGCTCCCAGACGCAATTTTTCTTCATGCACGACTCCCTGCAGGCTTTCCACAGGCGGCAATTTCCGAAAATACATTTTGCTGAGAAGAAAGGACAATACCGACAGCATGACTATGCCAAAAGGCAGCGCAATTGTCATCCATTGTGCAAAACCGACGGCTGTTCCGGTCAATGCCTCGTAGTTCCTGGCAAAAACCAGATTCGGCGCCGTGCCGACCAGCGTCATCATGCCGCCGATCGAGGCAGAATAGGCGATGCCCAGTAACAGGCCGACTGCCAGGCGATGCCGTTGCTGGCCGGTCAGTTCCTGTTCATAGCGGGCTAAAATCGCCAGCGCGATGGGCAGCATGACCAGCGTAGACGCGGTGTTGGAAATCCACATGGACAACCCTGCCGTGGCGGCAATGAATCCCGGCAGCAATTTTGCAGGTTGGCCGCCAAACAGGTCCAGAACATTCAGGGCGATGCGGCGATGCAGATTCCAGCGCTGCATGGCCAGCGCGATCATGAAGCCGCCCAGCAGCAAAAATACCGTGGAATTCATGTATTGCACGGCGGTGGTCTTGCTGGAGGCGATGCCCAATGGTGGAAACAGGGCCAGCGGCAGCAGCGCGGTGGCTGCCAGCGGGATGGCCTCGGTAATCCAGAAAATCGACATCATCACGGCAACGGCCGCCATGCGGGTGGTCTGCTGGCTGTCGTCCAGTTCCACAAACAGCAGTATCGCTGTCGGGATTGCAGTACCCAGGACGAGCCCGGCGCCTTTCATCAACATTGCCCTGGAGGTGCGCTGACAGTTGTTTCGCTGCCGTACTCAACGATGCCAGACAGGACTCAGTTCATGCACGGCATCGACCATCGCCGCGACATGGGATGGTTCGATGTCCGGCAGTATGCCATGGCCCAGATTGAATACATGACCGCTGCCGGCGCCAAATTTTTCCAGTACCGCCTGCACCTTGCCGCGAATCACCTCCGGACTGGCATACAGGGCAACCGGGTCCAGATTGCCCTGCAACGCGACCCGCTCACCGACCCTGGCGCGCGCCAGGCCAATATCGGTCTGCCAGTCCAGGCCCAGCGCGTCGTATCCGGAATCCGCCATGGCCTCCAGCCACTGGCCGCCGCCCTTGGTGAACAGAACGGTCGGAACCCGCTGTCCGTCACTGACGGTGTGTAACTGTTCCCGGACCCGCCGGGCATAGCGCAGGGAAAATTCCAGATAATCCTCGCTGCTCAGCATGCCGCCCCAGGTATCGAACAACATTACGGTTTGCGCGCCCGCGGCAATCTGCGCATTCAGATAGGCGGAGACGGACTGCGCCAGCTTATCCAGCATTTCGTGCATCAGGGCCGGCTGTTCGTACAGCAGCCCCTTGACTCTGGCAAAGCTTTTGCTGCTGCCGCCTTCCACCATATAGGTTGCCAGGGTCCAGGGGCTTCCGGAAAAGCCGATCAGTGGTACCCGGTTCTTCAGGGACTTTCTGATCAGTCTGACGGCATCCATCACATAGCGCAGTTCCTGTTCCGGATCCGGTATGGGCAATTTCGCAATATCGGCGGCGCTGCGCACCGGACGCTCGAATTTTGGCCCTTCGCCTTCACTGAAGTACAGGCCCAGACCCATGGCATGGGGAATGGTCAGGATGTCGGAAAACAGGATCGCCGCATCGAAGGCAAAGCGTTCCAGAGGCTGCAGTGTCACTTCGCAGGCCAGCTCCGGATTGGTGCAGAGATTGAGAAAACTGCCGGCCTGGCCGCGCACCTTCCGGTACTCGGGGAGATAGCGGCCGGCCTGGCGCATCATCCAGACCGGTGTTCTGGTGACGGGTTGTTTCAGGAGGGCTTTGATGAGCGTGTCGTTGTTTAAAGATGTCATTGTTTCTCGGTTCGATTTAAAGCCTGGTCGTTAAGTGGTCCCCGACTATAAATGACGGGAACTGATCTGGCACACGGATGCGCCGATAGTATCAATGGCCACAAGTCATTGTGGAACCAAGTTGTTCGTTGAGTCGGGGTGATGCATGTACTGCCTGCAGGCGGCAGTTATAGGCAAAACACTGTGCCGATGCGTAAGCGTCACCGTTCAATTGCCAGCAATTTGTTTCTGCAGGCCACTGAGTCTCCGCAGCCAGGTATTGCGCAGTGCGGCAGGCAGGTTTTTTTTGGCCTTCGCCGCCTCGCCAGGCGTGGCAAAGGATCCATAGACGACGACGAATTTTTCCCTGCCTTTGCTGACCGTGCGGAAATATCTCAGGGGCTGGGGCAATTGGCTGTATTGGCGCAATATCTGCTGTGCACCCTGACGCTTTGACAGCGCCATCAGCTGCAAGGTGTAGTTTCTGGGTGGCTGTTGCAACAGCCACTGGCTGGCGTCGTTTTCAACAGATTTCCGGGCATTGACTGGCTTGGGTTTTTCTGTAGTCGATGCGGCGGGTTTTGGCTTTGCCTCGTCGGCTTGTGTGGTGTCGGGCGCATCCTTCGGCGCAGGCGTCGGGTTTATTTCAGCACTGGAGGCAGCCGTTTCTACCGCATTCAGTGAAACTGCGGGGGGCGTGTGCTTTTCTGTCTGCGCTGCTGCTGGTGGAATTTTTTCCGTCGCTGCTGCGACGGTGCTTTTACTGGCTGGCGCTGGCTTCGTTGCTGCGGCTGTCCAGGCGGGCAGCTGCGCTGTTTCCGGTTCATGCGCCGCAGGGATAATTACCTGCGAGATTTTTTTCTGGGTGATCGATGCCGCTTTCTCCAGCGTGACTGGCTCTGCGGGAGTTTCGTTCAATTCCGGTTGTGGCTTGGACGATTCAGGCTGTAGTACCTGGCCGACAGGCGGAACAGTTGCAATTGTCGATTCCAAAGCCGGCATCTCGATTTCTTCCCGTGGTGGGGCAGCAGACGGCGCTGGTTTTGTATCGACTGACAGAGGTTCGGCCGTTGCTGCAGGAAAATCCTCACGGCTGCCTGCCATTGCGATTGACTTTTCCGGTGTTTTTTCAGTCGCCGTGATGAGCGGCGGGGAAATCTCGATTTTCCGGCTTTCCGCACTGCTCAGCGAGGAGCCTTGTGGGTTGTTCCGCGCTTCCTGAGGCCCCCACAGCAGGTAGCCTGTCGCGGTGGCAATCACTGCAGCAGTCAGCAGCGAAAGCAACAGGCGTGTATTGGTGGAGGCAGGACCATAGCTATCCAGTGTCGGGAAGATCGCCATGATTTTTCCCGGGATGCCATGCGTTTCGCGATACAGTTTTTCCACCATCGCCGAGCTGATGGCATTGAAAGAGACTGGCGCACCCGGTTTACTGGAAAGATTCTGCAAAAATTCGCCGCACTGCTGCTCGGTCAGCGGCGGGAGTTCGATGAAATGACAGTCCTCAATCACCTTGTCCGAGCTGCTTTTGACATGCAGTTGATCGGGCGTCAGAACGAACACAAAGCGAAGCACGGGATTCGCCGCGGCAAACTGGTACAAAGCCGTGATCACGCCGGGTACCAGTTCACCTGCGTCATCCAGCAGGACCACCAGTTTTTCCTTGTCATGGCCGATATGTTCCAGTATTTCAGGCAGCTGGTAATGTTTCAGATCAGGGTTTGCCTGTTTTGCCGATTCCACCAGCAATTGCTGGACACGTTCGAAACTCAATTGCGAGGTCGCCTGGATACTGCAAATATGCCAGGAGGAAATTTCCTTGGCGCGCAGTATGTCCAGCAGTGTGGTCTTGCCAATACCCATCGGTCCGCACAGCACCAACGGCTGCTGCAGATTGGTCAGCAGGTGAATGAGCAGGTCGAGCTTTTGTGAACGCTCCAGGGTGATCAGTGCCTGTCTGGCCGAGTCCGGCGGCCGTCTCTGGACATTGCCGCTTGCCTGGTGGTTGGAAGTGTCAGTTTCGTCCATATTGTTTCAGTGTCTCGTGTAACGGCTGTTTATCCACACTAACGGGTAATGTAGCCGAACCGATGCTTTCCAGCAATATTAATCTGATTTTGCCATCGATATTTTTTTTGTCTACCGCCATCAGCTCCAGAAAACGTTGCGCGGATAGATCCTGCGGTGGAATGACCGGCAGCCTGGCCTCCTGGAATATGGAAACAATTCTGGCGACATCGGCAGCGTCCAGCCAGCCCAGTCTGCGGGAAAGATCCGCGGCCTGGCAGGTGCCTATCGCCACGGCTTCGCCATGTAGAAAACGGCCGTATCCAGCACCCGTTTCAATGGCGTGACCAAAGGTATGTCCCAGATTCAAGGTTGCCCGGATGCCGGATTCCTGTTCATCGGCGGCGACCACTTCGGCTTTGTTGCGGCATGACCGCTCGATTGCATAGGCCAGGGCCTGTTTGTCTCTGGCCAGTAAAGCCTGGAGATTGTTTTCCAGCCAGTGAAAAAAAGCCTGATCCCGGATCAGGCCGTATTTGATCACTTCGGCAATGCCGGCGGAAAACTGCCGGTCGTCCAGGGTCTCGAGCACTCCGGTATCGGCGATGACACAACGCGGCTGGTAGAAGGCGCCAATCATGTTCTTGCCCAGCGCGTGATTGACTCCGGTCTTGCCACCAACCGAGGAGTCGACCTGGGCGAGCAGTGTGGTCGGGATCTGCACAAAGGCAATGCCCCGCTGATAACAGGCCGCGGCAAAGCCACCAATATCACCGATCACGCCGCCGCCCAGGGCGATCAATGTGGCATTGCGGCTGAAGCGTTTCTCCAGCAGGGCATCGAAGATGGTGCTGGTCGATTCCAGGGTCTTGAATTGTTCGCCGTCCGGCAAAATGACCGTGGCCAGCAGGTTTTCTTCGAGGCAGTCGGCGACCCGTTGCAGATACAACGGGGCGACGGTGCTGTTGCTGACGATCATCACCTGTCTGGAATGGATGTGCTGCTGCAGCAGTTCTTGATGCTGCAGCAATCCGTGACCAATATAAATGGGATAACTGCGTTCGCCCAGGTCGACATGCAAGGTTTTCATGGATTCAGGTCAATGCTGTTGCAAGGGTTGGATGGTGTCCCGTCGAGACGTTTTGTTCTTGTTATTTTACCGTAGAAACGGACTGTGTGGCGCCCGTGGCAACGGCAACGGGTATCGAAGGTTTTTCCGCTGGTCGTGTGGTCATCGATTTTGCCTGCGCATCCTTGTGCCGGATCAGTTTCCGGAATAGGCCTGCAGTATTTTTTTCACGACCACTTTGCTGGGCGTTTTTCCGGTATCGATCTGGTAATCGGCACAGGACAAATACAGCTTTTCCCGTTGGTCCAGCAAGGTTTTCAGACGCTCCCTGGGGTTTTCGGTTTGCAGCAATGGCCTGTTACTGTCTCTTCGGGTCCTTTGCAGAATCCGGTCGATGGAGCAATGCAGATAGACGACAAAACCATTTTCCTGCAATGACTTGCGGTTTCGTTCCCTGATCACGGCGCCGCCGCCAGTAGCCAGTATGATTCCCCGCAGTTTTGTCAATTGTTCGATGACCCGCTGCTCACGCTGCCTGAAGCCCTCTTCCCCCTCATATTCAAAAATGGTCGGGATGTCCACGCCGGTTTTTTCTTCGATCATTTTGTCACTGTCGTAGAAAGGCAGTTGCAGGGAGCGCGCCAATTGCCGTCCTATGGTGGTCTTGCCGACCCCCATCAGGCCAATCAAATAAATATTTTCCGGGCGAGACATGATTAGTTATTGTTTTTAATGGCTTACAGTCGTCCGTGAGGCTTCTTGATGCGTGGATTGTCGCTGTTTGCAGTTTATGCCCCAGCGCATGACAGCAGCGCCTCGATATGCCCCTTATTTGCCTGTGGCCGGGTTGAAAAAACTTGCTGTAGCTGGCTGCAGCGGTATTTATTCGCCAGTCCCCGGCAATAATGACCCTGCGGAATGCTGAAAACCCACATGAGCAGAGTATACAGGCAATCAGCGTTCAGATTTCATGAATTTCGCAATTTCTATGCATTGCCGGAAGCAAATCCGTTGCAAATTTCCCCGGTTCCCGCGTATACAGGTTGGCGGTGCCGCCCGCGATGCCAGATCTGATGGCTTCCTGCAGACCGAGTCCAGCGTTGAACGCCGCGCTCAGTCCGGCCAGCATTGCATCACCGCAGCCAATATGGCTGAGTACATGCTCCGGTATATTGGTTACCCGGGCCGACAGGGCGATGTTTTCACCGACCACCACCACCCCCTGGGCGCCGCAGGAAACAAAAACCCAGGTAATACCCTGGTTTACAATCGTCCGGGCGGCGGCAGCGATGGCTTTTGTATCATGCAGCGTTTGTCCGGTGATTTCCTCGAGTTCCTGCAGATTGGGCTTGATCAGCCAGGGTCTGGCTTTAAGGCCAGCAAGCAGGCTGTTGCCGCTGCTGTCCAGGAAGGCAAGCGCCGAATGGCGATGGCATTGCCGGATCAGCGCAGCATGGAAATCCTCCGGGGCGCCCGGTGGCAGGCTGCCGGAGAAAATCACTATATCGTCGCCATGAACCAGGCCGGCAAGTTTGTCGAGCAGGTCTTGGCAGGCACTGTCGGTCACGACAAAACCGGCGGTTCTGATATGTGTTTCGCTGTTGTTGGCAACATCGTACAGGGTGATATTGGTCCGCGTCTTGCCTTCGACAACGGTGAAGTCGGTGTGCAGCAGTGGCGATTCGATGGTCAGGAATGAGCCGAGCGACTGCCGGCCAACAAATCCGAGACAGGTGCAGGGAATTTTCAGTACCGCCAGGGCCTTGGCGACATTGATGCCTTTTCCGCATAGATATTCGGTGCTGTTTTTTGCCAGCACAGTTTGTCGGTCGGGCAGTTCGTCGACCTCGATGAAAAAATCGACCGCGCTGTTGGCGGTCACGGTAAAAATTTTTGCCATATTCAAACCTGCGGGCAGGGAAACGGTTATTGCGGCGATGCCCGAAGCAGCGCTGAAAATTGTCAGTGTTGGCTCGTGAATCGCGGTATCTGTGCTGGCCGCAAGCTATTTGCCAGTATTTTTGTACTGCAATGTGTACGATTTCAAGCGGGCGTGAAACCCGGAAACTCCGGGCGGCTGCTGCACCAACTGCGCAGATTGGCGCCGCCCGGGAATGCCGTGAAAGTGGGTCCTTCAAATTTGAAGGTATTGACGCCACCGCCCAGCTGATCTCTGAGAGCCGCGCTGACCGGCACGCCAATGGCATCGGCAATCTGTTGCAGAAGACGATGGCCACTGGCTCCGCGCCCGGTACTGCAATGCATGAACTGTATATTCCCATAGGGACCAAATATCGATGCGAGTCGCCTCAGTATGGGGATCAGGCCGCGGATATTGGTATTGTCGATGGAACTCCGATGGTCGATGCCGTCACCCAGGCCGTGACCGTCGGAGATGCCGGCCACTCCGGAGGCTCCGTGACCATGAAAGCGCAGCAGGAAGACGTTGCTGCCGGCTGCGCCGACAATATCGCTGACTGCCTGCTCGACACCGTTGGACATGCCGCCAATGAGAATGGGGGTGCCGCCGGCGCGCCTGATATCCCGGGTTTCCATATTCATCAGACCTGGATCGAAGACATCGATGCAGTCGATGATTGGCAGGTTTGTATTGGCCGACAGCCTGGGCCAGGTGTTTTGACCGATGATGCCGTCGACACGCAAACCTCGGGAGCGCTGAAATCTCTGTACGGCTGCTTTGGTGTCGTTGCCAAAGATGCCGTCGACCACCAGCCGTTCACCGGTGCGGTTGAGCAGTTTTTGCAGTACTCCAACCGCGGGGATTCGGTTGCCCCTGGTAAGATAGACGTAATTCATAATGTTCTCCTCAACATTGCCGGGCGCGGAACATGGCGCTGCCAGTGTGGGGGGGCCGGAATCGGACGCGGCGAAGCCTGGCGACAGGGAAGCTGGCCGCTGTATCGATACTATCCATGAACAGCCAACGCGATGGGCTGTTTGCATCATATATGGGCTGTTTGCATCATATAAGGAATAACCCCGGTGCGGCAGGAGAGGGAATAAACAGCTGAATATTCTGTGCAGAGACTATTGCCAGGCAGGTCGTCAAGTTTCCTCTCGGCCTCGGTATCCTGTATACACGAATCGACTGTTCTGTACAAGGCATATGCTCTGCCCGTTGCACGGTATGTCGCGCACTGAACATCCGCTGGCCGGCAGCTATTGTCGTTTGGCGCATGAATGGCGTTCCATTTTACCGAAGGGATTCTCGATCGATGCCCAGGCTGCAAATCCTGCAAACGATGGAAACATCTCTGTGGATGCCGGCAGGCCCGTACCGCTGTGGGATTGACAGAATGTTTTGGACGCTGCAAGGCAGCTGCCGGCGGCATAGAAGTTGACTATATTACTGGGTTATGTATAGTTAAAGGGATTTTGTTTTTCTATTGAGGTCGTTTCGTGAGATTAACTACTAAAGGCCGCTATGCAGTGACTGCAATGCTGGATCTGGCTTTTCACAGTCAAAAAAAGCCGGTGACATTGACTGATATTGCAACGCGGCAAACAATTTCCCTGTCCTATCTGGAGCAGCTTTTTGCGCGTTTGCGGCGTGCCGGTATCGTGACCGGAGTCCGCGGTCCTGGCGGTGGCTATAAACTGAGCCGCGCTGCCAAAGACATCAACATTGCCGAGATCATCGCCGCCGTGGATGAACAGCTGGACTCCACCAAATGCGGCGGCGAGGCGAATTGTCAGAACAACAAAGCCTGTCTGACCCATGATCTATGGATGGGGCTCAGCGCGCAGATCCGGGATTATCTGTCCGGTATCAGTCTCGGTGAGCTGCTGGAAAGAGATCCTGTGCAGCAGGTTGCGGAAAGGCAGACAAAAGACGCCAAGCAGTTCATTGAAATGCGGGCGAAGGAAAAACGCAGCGCGGCATAAGATATTCTCCGCGTCTGAATTGCAAAAATTCACCTGCGGAGACTGACTGATCATGATCTACCTCGATCATAATGCCACCACGCCGGTCGATGAGCGAGTGCTGGAAGCGATGCTGCCATACCTTGCGTCTCTCCATGGCAATCCTTCGGCACTGTATCGTGCCGGCAGAGCCGTGCGCACCGCCATCGACACGGCAAGATCCCAGGTTGCGGCATTGGCCGGCTGCCAGCCGGATGAGGTCATTTTCACCAGCGGTGGCACCGAAGCCAACAATCTGGCGGTCAAGGGTTTTGCCGGCCACGCCGGCGCCTGTCGCCTGGCCGCTTCGGCCATCGAACATCCTTCCATCATGCAACCTGTTGAAAGTCTGCAGCAGCAGGGCTGCCACCTGCAAGTACTCGATGTCGATGCCCAGGGGCGCATCGAAGCGGGTGCTCTCAGGCAGCATTGTGCGCACGGTCTGGATCTGCTGTCGGTGATGCTGGCCAACAATGAAACAGGCGTTGTTCAGGATATTCCCGCTCTTGCGGCAATCTGCCGGGAAAGCCAGGTTGTTTTTCATACCGATGCGGTGCAGGCTCTGGGTAAAATTCCGGTACATTTTGCCCGCCTTGGTGTGCAGATGATGACCCTGTCCAGCCACAAGATCTATGGTCCCAAAGGCGCCGGTGCGTTGATAATCAGTAAAGAAATAAAGCTCCTGCCAATGCTGGAAGGCGGTTCCCAGGAGCGTGCATTGCGTGCCGGCACAGAAAATGTCGCAGCGATCATCGGTTTTGGCCGGGCGGCGGAAATCGCCCGGGCGGAACTGCTGCAGCGCAGTGAACGGATGCTGCATCTGAGACGTCTGTTGCAGGCGGGCTTGCAGGAAATCCCCGGGGTTGTGGTGTTTTCCGATGCTGCGCAGCGCTTGCCCAATACCTTGCAATTCGGCTGTCAGGGGCAGGACGGGGAAATGCTGCTGATGCAGCTCGATCGACTGGGCTTCGCGGTTTCCAGCGGTTCGGCCTGCTCCAGCGGTGGCGGCAAAGCCAGTCCTGTGCTGATCGCGATGGGTGTGGAGCGGTCGCTGGCCAGGAGCGCCGTGCGCATCAGTCTGGGGGCGGCAAACACCGAGGCGCAGGTGCTTGAATTTATCCAGGCGCTGAAATCCCTGCTAATGCCCACAGGTCGTTGAAACCAGAGGGGGGGCTGTGTCACTGCCATGGACTGAGCGGTGCTGGCGCAGGTGTGGCGGGGCCTGATACAGATACCATTAGTTGCGCGACAGACGCTGACGCACAGAGCGCCTTTCCGGACACGGCAAGCGCGGTGACCGTCATCTGCCCCACCTTCCCCCGTTTCTGATGTCCGAGTCTGATTGAGCCGCTACTGCTGCGCGCCGTACCCCTTGTTTTTCTATGACAATTCCTGCCCGGTTTATCGCTGACTCCGGTGCAGCAAAAACCGGCCTGCAGGCGTGTGGCGCGATGGCCTGGGTGGTCATCGCCAGATTTGCCAGAAAATCCTTGCCCGATTGTGTTTTCTGGGATAAAAAGCGTAGTATAAACGGACAGAAGAGAAGAGCATTTCGTCCCCGTCAATTTGCTGGAACCTGATGACCATCAAAAGCGCCGATATAAAAGATTTGACACTTGCCGGACAGGGACGCAGACGCATGGACTGGGCATTGCAGGAAATGCCGGTGATTCGCGCTTTGATGGAGCAGTTTTCGGAACGGCGGCCGTTGCGTGGTTTACGTATCAGTGGCTGCCTGCATATCACTACGGAAACGGCAAATCTGGCTCGGGTGCTGACCGCAGGCGGTGCTGATCTGGTGCTTTGTGCGAGCAATCCGCTGAGTACCCAGGATGATGTCGCGGCGGCGCTGGTTGCCGATTTCAATGTTCCTGTCTATGCCATTCGCGGCGAAAACACCACAGTCTACTATCAGCATATTCAGGCCGCTCTGGAGCATGGCCCGCAAATCACGCTGGATGATGGCGCCGATCTGATCAGCGAATTGCATAAGAGTGGCGGCAAATTGCTGACGGACATGATTGGTGGCACCGAGGAAACCACTACCGGCGTGATCAGGTTGCGCGCCATGGCTCGTGATGCGGCGCTGAAATTTCCCGTCATTGCGGTCAACGACGCGCTGACCAAACATCTCTTCGACAATCGCTACGGCACTGGGCAGAGTGCACTGGACGGCATCATTCGCGCCACCAATATTTTATTGGCCGGCAAGGTGTTCAGCGTCGTCGGTTATGGCTGGTGCGGACGCGGCATCGCCATGCGCGCCAAGGGCCATGGTTCGCAGGTGATCGTCACCGAAGTGGATCCACTGCGGGCCCTGGAGGCGTCGATGGATGGTTTTCAAGTGATGCCGCTGGCCGAGGCTGCCGCCAGATCCGATTTTATCATTACCGCCACCGGCGACAAGCATGTACTGGACGAGGTGCAGATTCAATGTCTGAAAGACGGCTGTGTGTTGGCCAATTCGGGTCATTTCAATGTCGAGATCAATATTCCCTGTCTGGAAAAGCTGGCCAGGGAAAAAGTGCGGGTACGCCCTTTTGTGGATGAGTATCACTTCCATGACGGGCGCAGAATCCGGTTGCTGGCTGAAGGCCGCCTGGTCAATCTGGCGGCAGCGGAAGGCCATCCGGCCGCAGTCATGGATATGAGTTTTGCCAATCAGGCGATGGCCGTTGAATATCTGCTGGCCAGGCGGGGCATGCTGGACAATGCCGTGCATGCGGTTCCACAGCACATCGATCAGCGAATCGCCCGGCTGAAGCTGGAAGCCATGGGTATTGGCATCGATCACCTGACCAGGGAGCAGCAGCGCTATCTGCAATCCTGGCGGGAGGGTACCTGATCGGTATCCATATATGCCATGCTCTGAGGGGTATTGCCGATCGTTGGCTTTTACATAAACTTCAAGATAAGATCAAGGCGATGAATGATATAGAAAGAATGATTGCCGATATCGACATGGAAGTCGCCGCCACCAGGGAATTGACCGGTCGTGATTCTCTCGATGACCGGGTAATGCAGGCGATGCGCAAAGTGCCACGCGACAAGTTTGTGCCCCGCGACTTGCGGCGTTTCGCGTTCGACAACGGCCCTTTGCCGATAGGGCATCAGCAGACCATATCCCAGCCATATATCGTTGCCTTGATGACCGATCTGCTGCAGCCCGAGAAAAACAAGACCATTCTGGAAATTGGCACGGGCTCCGGTTATCAGGCGGCGGTGCTGTCATTGCTGGTCAAGAAGGTCTATACGCTGGAATTCGTTGCAGCCCTGAGCGAGCAGGCTGCCAGACGCTTCAGGGAGCTGCACTATGACAATATCGAATGCCGTACCGGCAACGGCTATCTGGGCTGGCCGGAACATGCCCCCTATGATGGTATTATCATCACAGCTGCTGCGACGCATATCCCGGAGACTCTGGTGCAGCAGCTGAAACCGGAAGGGCGGATGGTGCTGCCGGTGGGGATGCCGTTTTCCCATCAGGAATTGCTGCTGCTGGAAAGGGACCGGCATGGCAATACCCAGGTCACCGATATTCTGGGCGTGGCCTTCGTGCCGATGCTTGGAGAAGAGCAGCTGCCTGGCAGGTGAGTCCTGTTGCCCGGCCTGCTTGAAGGCAACACGGTCTGCAGGTCTTCCGCGGTGCTGGCAGATAATGTGGATAAATAGCGTTTAGCAGTACACAGACGCAATTGGCAGGATTTTTTAGTTTGCAGAATACTGCACCCCATAAACGTTTTTGCAATGCGTAAAGCGTTGCCTCGGTCTTTTTCAGACTTAACCGACAGGAGCTTAATTTATGCAAGAGCCATTACAGATCACCTTCAGGGGTTTCCCACATTCCGATGCGGTGGAACAGAAAATCAGGGAAAAAGCGACCAAGCTGGAACAGTTTTTTGATCGAATCATTCACTGTAAAGTGATCGTGGAAGCGGAGCATCATCACAAACACCAGGGCAATCTGTATCACGTCAGAATCGATTTGCAGGTGCCCAACAAAACGCTGGTGGTCAGCCGGGAACATCATGACCGGCACGCCCATGAAGATGTCTATGTCAGCATTCGCGATGCCTTCAAGGCCGCCATGCGGCAACTGGAAGATTATTCCCGGGTGATGAGGGGAGACACAAAAAGGCATCAGAGTCAGGAGGCGGCGGAATAGACACCGGCACGCAGCCGGCTTCTCCGCAGCAAGAGGCGGGGGGAATATGACAGAGCAAAATTTCAATCGCCATCGTATGCTGGCTGCCCGGCTGACAGGGCGCAAGGCAGCAGCCTATTCGGAATAGATGCGCTCCACCAGTTCCTTGAACCATCGTGGACGGAATATCACGATGTACAAGCCTATCGTGCTGGTCAGTGGTACAGGCCCAATGCTGAGGGTCATGAACAGGATCATGACGATGGCGCATTTGATTCTGGTATTGAAAGTGGCTGTGTTCATTGGGCAATGTCATGCTGAAGGATAAAGGAAATTTATAGCCTGTTTGCCGCGGGGTTGCAACCTTCAGGGAACAGCACCGGGCAGGTTTTTCATGGATCCGGCGCTACCAAGGGATATGATCAACTGTGCAGGGCGGTCATCAGTATATCGATGATATCGAAAATCCTGGCAATATATTGTTCTTGGATTCGGTAGTCCGATTTTTTCGACCCGGTGAGTTCCTCATGCAGCGCATCCAGGAATTTGTAAAGCCGCTTCTGATGCAATCCCAGTCTGGCCTGCAGGGGGTCGGTAAGGATTCCGCTGAAGGTGCCGAGCAAGGCCAGTCCGGCCATGATGGAGCCGGTGGCGGCAATGACCAGGCCGGTCGATGCAGCCGCCGGAAACAGACTGTAATACCAGGCCCCCAGGGTCGGCCCCAGCCAGAACTGGGAAACGGCAATTTTTTCCGCGATGACGGCGGCGACTGCGCTGCCGCTGCTTAGCGCTCCCGGGGCTGCCCGATGAAAAGCCGCGTAGTTGGCGGATAAGCTGATGATGCTGCCGGCCAGCTCGGAAACGGCAATCCGGCTGCTGGCGTATTCCTGGAGATTGCGTTCCAGGGTCCGGCGAAACGCCGGGTCGGTGGTTTTTTTGCTGATCTCTGCCAGATAGCCGGCCAGCATTGCGTTGAGTTCAGGATCCCGCAGAATTTCTTCCAGCAACGCATCCTTTGTCGATTCACGGTCTTTCTGCCGATAGGGAAGTTCCAGCAGTTCGGTGTGGATCAGCCAGTTGATTTCCTTCTGTACATCCGTTTGCCAGCCGGATGGCATGCGCTTGAGAAATTGCGCGATGCGCTTCGCACCGGCTTTTTCCAACAGGTAGGCCGCAGCTTTGTCGACTGTCATCGGCAGCAGCCAGAGTATATTCAGCGGCGCCTTGTAGAGGTCGTGGCCAAGCGCCTTGCGGTGCAATTGCAACGCGCCTTTGAAGGAAAAATGCCGGTTGACGAAGTCGGGTACTTTGGCCTTTCTTGCCGCGATATAGCGTTCCATGCCAGCATGCACCGCTGCAACCACCAGGCGGCGCTGTTCGTCTGTTGTCTCGGCAAAAGCCGGGTTATGCTTTTCTGGTGCTGCCATGCGCCGGAGCCAGCATTGCCGGGAGGATGATCAGTGTGCCGATCAGTGTCAGCAGTACCCCGGTGGTCAGGATGACACCCATGCTGGCAGTACCGGGATGGGCTGAAAAACTGAGACTGAGAAAGCTGACGATGGTGGTGATGGCGCTGTAGTAAATGCCTCGCGCGGTGCTCGACTGCAGCAGCTGGGCATAGGACTGCTTGTCGCTGCGAATACGATGAATCACATGAATACCGTTGTCGACACCAATGCCCAGCAATAGTGGCAGTGCGATAATATTGGCGAAATTGAATGGCATATCCAGCAGCACCGTTGCCGCGCCGGTGACCAGTCCCGCCCAGAGTAGCGGAATGACTACCAGCAAGGCATCGCGCATCCGGCGCAAGACGCTGATCAGGAGGATGCTGATTACCAGCAGCGCGCCAAGAAAGGCCTGCTGAAATGCCTCGATGACGGCCTTGCCTGATTCGAGAGCCACGACCGGCGGACCGGTGGCATCGTCGGAGACGCTGCGTACTTCGGTGACGAATTTTCGCAATTCGTCGCCCGTATCCAGGTCTTGTTCCGGAAAGACTTCGATGCGGTATATGTCGTTCCTGCCGATCCAGCGTTCGATAATTCCCCTGGGCAGCTCGCCGGTCGTGAATGGCGCGGCGCTCAGGGAGGTTTTCAAGGTTTGAATGCTTTCCGGAAAGGTTTCCAGGAGTCCCTTTTCCAGTTCGGCGAGGCGCTGTTTTCTGTCGGATTCAGGCAGTTCAGAGAGGAGTTTGATGAAGCGCTGCAAATTGCTTTCCAGCCCGGCCGCCTGGTCCCGCCAGGACGGCTGTTGTGAGGAGTGTAATACAGTCTGCAGAGCTTGCTCAAAATTATCGATTTCCTGCAGTTGTTCGGCCAGGCTGGGCGCCGGCTGCTTCCGTCCCGGTTCCAGTTCCGGGCCGAGTATGATTTCCAGGTCTTCGATTGCGGTCAGTTTTTCCTCCTGGTCATCGGGGACAAAGCTGTCGATAAACAATACCTTGCTGACACTGGGCAGCGCTGTTAACCGTCGGGCCATGGCAATTGCCTGAGCATGGCTGTCTGACATGACAGTGATGCTTTTCGGCGGTGTTTCGCTTTGCTTCATCAAGTCTTTGAATGTTCTCACAGATTCAGAATCCGGGTCGCGCAGTGCCAGCGGGTCGTAGTCAAAATGCACCCAGGGCAGAGTGCATATGGCAGCCAGGCCGATGGCGAGCGCCAGCCGGCGAACTGCGGCCGGATGTTGCAGGGGAAGATGAATCAGCAGGGGTGGCGCGCCGCTGGGTAGTGAGCGGTTTGGCCGTTGTTTGATGCGGAAAGGCCGGGTACTGAGCAGCGCCGGCAAGAGGGTCAGCGTCAGCAGCAGACCGATGAACATTCCGGATCCGGAAATAATGCCCAGTTCCGAAACCCCCAGATAATCGGTGGGAATGAACGAAAAAAAACCCACCGCGGTGGTTACTGCGCAAAGCAGCAGAGACGGACCAATATCGTAGGCCGCACCGCTCAAGGCACTGGCAATGGTGGTTTTACTGGTATGCAGTTCCCGAAAGCGCAGGCCAAAATGGATGGCGAAATCGACGCCCAGGCCGATGTACAGTACGCCAAATGCAACGGTGATCATGTTCAGTTGCCCGACGGTCAAGGCCGCGAAGCTGGCGGTGAGAATCAAACCGACGATCAGCAGGATGAAAGTGGCGGCGACCAGACGCACGGAACGGAAAGCGAACCATAAGGCCAGTACGGCCATCAGCAATGACATGGCTGCGGCCATAATGCCGCCTTTTTTGACGCTTTGCAATTCTTCATATTCCAGCGCCAGCAGACCGGTCAGACGGGCATCGAGGCCATTTTCCCGGGTGATCTTCAGGTCTTCGAGACGCTGCCGGACCAGTTTGATGGAAGCTTCGGCTGGTTGCAGTTCGGAAAAATCCATGCGTGGTTTGACGATGACGATTTGCCGCTTGCTGTCCAGGTCAGCATTGTCGCCCTGCATCATTTCCTGCCAGGACATCCGGTAAGTCTGGCCCTGCGCAGCACTTGCGAAAGCCTTGTTCAATTCCGTCAGGATGGGCTGCAGGTCGATTTTCTCGCCTTCGGCAACGGCTGAGAAGGCCTTTTCCAGCATCGATAGCAGGCCACGAAGGCTTTGATCCGCAGTCAGGGTCGCCAGAAACGGCTGCAGCGCCGAGAGTCGGTCCGTCAAACTGACCAGATCCTCTGAATCAAGATAGAGCAGCGCGTTCTGGTCGAAGAAAGCGCCCAGATGTGGTGTATAAACCCCGGCGATGATTTCTCTTTCAGCCCGGATGCTGCGGGCCAGGGTTTTTGCGGCGTTGCGCGCCTGTATGGGTGTTTTGCCGTCGATGACGACCAGAAAGGTATTGATCTGTTGCGGGAAAATCTCCTCGAATTGCAGATAGGCTTTGCGGAAGGGTAATTCCGCCGACAGCAGATTGCTGGTATCCGTGTTGACTTTGAGGTTGTTGCGGGTGTAGTTCAAGGCGGAGACGGTGACGATCAGCAGGGAAAATATGATTAGCAGTGGATGACGGGCAATAAAAGCCACCCAGCAGGCAAAAATCGACGTTATTCTGTTGTCAGGGTGTATATGCTTTTTCATTGACGAATTTTATACTTTAATATATGGAGGTCTTGTTTGTTTCTACAATCATTTGAATTGATGCGATTAAATCAAATTCTTGATTCTATCTGGTACATTTGCTAAAAACATCCTGGCAGGGTATGCATCGCGTACCATTGCAAACATAAAACCGTAAAATCATGCCGGTCGGTGCCAGGGACTGGGGATGCGCCGTATTTGTCCCGATTATCGAGGGAGTGGCCGCGGCCTCGGCATTTTGCCGGATGCGCTTCGCTTATCCGGCCTACCCCAAGCCCTGCGAGGAAATTTATAAAACAAGACCGGATAAGCGAAGCGCATCCGGCACTATGGTCCCCATGCCCGGTACAGGAAACTGATCCATGAAATTCCAGGTCATTAAATACAAAGCCTGAAAACTAAAAAAATGCTGCTGCACCAGCTTGCAGATCTATCGTGCCTACGCGTTCCGGCCTGCATGGGGGACAGGCAGCACGCTGAATCGATACGGGGAGGCTGTGATTGAGGTGAAATCTGGCAACAGGCAATGATGTTTCCGTTTGCAATACCCGGGGGGGCAGACAAGACGCGGTCCAATTTGTCGATGCCAGGCATTTTAGCATTTTACGCGGCGTATTTTTACCTTTCAGCCTTTTATAAAATCATCTTCGGGGGGGTATGCAGCACTTACCGGGCAGCTCGCAGAACATGGTAAAGATAATAAATGCTGGTCAGCTCCTTTCAGAATGCTGCTGCAATTCCTTGTATCCGCATGGTCGTTGAAAACCTGCATGGGACATGAGTATTACTGTGCAGTATCTTGGGCAATGGCAAGGCAACAAAAAGCCGCGTTTACGCGGCCGGAATTTTCCTGGAGAGATTCGGAAACCGCTCGGGACTGATGGCTGAGACGTTGAACTGGATGCAATGCAGATCTGTATCAGGCAGTATCTCAAGATGCTGAAGGAGTTGCCGGATTGGCCTGGGCAGCTCCTGCAGCCATACTGATCGAGCGAATTGCATCATCCGGGAAATGGCTAGAGCAATTTTATACGGGTCCGGATGAATTCTTTTTCTGAAATTTTCAATACCAGAAATTGTTCATACAGGCGCATGACTGCCATGGGGGTCAGAAATGCATAGACGCCGAAGCCTTTTTTGTGCATATAGACTTCATTCAAGGCGTCGATAAAGCTCAATCGGGCAGCACTATGCGATATTGTTCGGGTTTGACTGGTCATGATGTCGCCTCCTTTCTGGAGAATCAAAAACGCTTCGGTTTTTACTCCCAGCTAAAAATTTTGCTTGAGATTTTATCCAAAAAAACGGGTTCAATGCGGTTCGATAAAATCCTTCCACCCGTTGATGATTCCATTCAATATGCTCTGTCAAGGGCAGATCATCGAAAACTTCATAACGCGTCTGTTCTGATAACCGGGATTGCATTGTGATCTCCTGATGAAGAAATAAATATCGGGTTTAGCTATAAGTTAGTCCTCCTGAAGAAAAAAGACCATTGTACTTTGGTCCAGTTTTTCGATTCTCAGAGAACGATAATGAGACGGATCGCATCGAGCCGGATTTTGCTTGCCTGCATGTTTTCCAGAGAAGTCCGGGCAATGTCCTGCAGATGTTGTATTTCTTCCGGTTTGATGTTGGGATTGATTTTCTGCAGGCGTTGCAGGCGTTTTATTTCTTTGCCCAAACTGTCGAGCATGATTTTACTGCTGCCCGTGACAAGCTTGTTTTTGCGCAGTTCAGCGCTGTTTGCAGCGAATTTCAGCATGGCATCGATTTGCGGCTGCTGGCTGGCAATAAACTCCTGAAATGGTGAGGTGTCTGTGAGTGAGGTGGTGGCAGCCAGACTTTGATGGTCGATCTGGTCGGTCAGATCATTGCCTTGCTGGTCGGTCAGGATGCGGATAGGGATGGCAGGCAGGAATCGGTTCGTCTGTAATTTCGGTGGCGCGCTGCATTCCACGACAAACAGCGTTTCCAGTAAGTATTGTCCGGCTTGCAGATGCTCGTGTCGTACCACGCTGATGCAGGCATTTCCCGTTTCACTGGAAAGCACCAGATCCATTGCCGCGGTGACCAGTGGGTGTTCCCAGGTCAGAAACTGCATGTCTTCCCGGGCCAGGGCGGTATGCCGGTCAATGGTGATGGTCATGCCGTCTTCCGGCAGTTCGGGGAAATGCTCTAGGCGCAGATGGTTGCCGGGCTGGAGAATGTGGCAGCCTGGAGAATGGAATTCCACATCGACCCCGTGGCAATCAAAAAGTCTTTCCATATAGGGCCAGAACGCGGTCGTTTTTTCCAGATCGATAATCTGTTCGATCAGGGAATGGGCGATTTCCTTGCGGCATGAATGTAACTCCAGGAGCAGGTCGCGGCCCTCGTGCAGCTCCCGGTCGATTTTTTTGACCAGCTGCCGGGTTTCATCGATGAAGGTATCGATTTCGGCTTGCCGATAATGCTCCATCAACGACAAAAGTTCATCTTTTTGCAGCTCATAGACGCGCTGCGCGGCGGAACAATTTTCGCGGAAGGCGTTCAGGCCCCGGTCATACCATTGCTGCAGGAGGTGCTGTGGAGTCTCAAGAATATAGGGGACATGCAGCTGGATGACCTGCTTCTGGCCGATGCGATCCAGCCGGCCGATACGCTGCTGCAACAGGTCCGGGTTGTCGGGCAGGTCGTACAGAATGAGATGCCTGAGAAACTGAAAGTTTCTGCCTTCACTGCCAATTTCCGAGCACATCAGCAGCCTTGCCTTGCTGTCCGGATCGGCAAAAAAGGCGGCAGCTCTGTCACGGGCAATAATGGACATGCCTTCATGGAAAACCGCGGTTTGTATGCCGGCATGGTTTTTCAGTACTTGCGCCAATTGCATGGCAGTCTCGCCCCGCTTGCAGATCAACAGTGCTTTTTCTGGTGCAAGCTGGCGCATTGTATCGACAAGCCATGCGCTGCGTGGGTCGTCGTGCAGTCCGGATGGGCGCCGGGGAGTCGATTCGTTGTCATCCTGGACGGGCTGTAGCGGGTAGCTGTGCAATTTCCTCCCGGGAAATCCCTGCACTGTCTTTCTGGAGTTGCGGAACAGTATGCGGCCGGTACCGTGATGGTCGATCAGGATGGCGAGTAATTCCTGAACCGCGCTGTCTGCTTGATCGCCACTATCGATACGTTTCAGCAGGACATCGATATTGTCGTGTTCGAGCCGTTTTTTCAGGCTGCTCTGCAGGCGGTCATCCAGCGCCTCACCAGCCAGCAACCGCTTTGCCGCCTGGGCAAGAGGTTGAAACCCCCGTTCTTCCTGAAGGAATGCCTCAAAGTTGAAGAAACGGTCGGGATCCAGCAGTCGGAGCCGGGCAAAATGACTTTTCTTGCCCATCTGTTCGGGGGTGGCGGTCAATAGAATCAGGCTGGGCGAGATCCGCCCCAGCTGTTCTATGAACTGATATTCAGGGCTGGGGGCCTGCTCCCGCCAGTGCAGGTGATGCGCCTCGTCGACAATGACCATGTCCCATTCCGAATGCAGGGCCTGTTTCTGGCGATGCGGGTGTCGGGAAAAGAACTCCTGACTGCAAAGGATCAGCTGTTCGCTGCTGAAGGGCTGGGGTGCATGACTGGCAAGGCAGCGTTGTTCATCGAAAATACTGAAATGCAGGTTGAAGCGCCTGAGCATTTCCACCAGCCATTGGTGCAGCAGGCTGGCGGGTACGATGATTAAAATCCGCCTGGCCAGATTGTTGATCAGTCGATGCTGGATGATCAATCCGGCTT
>JAJRWJ010000435.1 GCA_024276805.1 Gammaproteobacteria bacterium | reverse complement strand
GTCGATGATCATTGGCAAGAGCACGGCGGCAATGACAATGAGTAAAATCAGCGCCGAAAGTACAGCGAAAATGATTTTTAACAGCTTGGCCATAAATGTCTCCTTGCTGGGTGGTGGCGATGCTAAACGATGGGCAATTGTCCGGCCGGCAATGCCGCGGTGTCATGGCGCAGGCCTGCACTTGTACCGGCCAGGGATGGATGGTTTTCGCGGCTTGTTATGACCAATATACTCTTCGCATGCGGAGAGTATATACCAGTCAACATCCAGCCATGGGCTGTCAATGACAGGAAACAATTGACTGTTATTTAATACTACTTGGGCACATTTGAAAAAAATCTTCTATGCAGGGTACGCATCGCGTACCAGGCAGCATGATTTTGCTGCTTTACGTTTACAACGATAGGTAATGCCGTTCCCTACATTAATCAGTAGAGTCTGTAAACACCCAGCCATGGGATGTTTATAGAAATAAAATAGCCAATGCGATTTGCTGTTTTATGCATAATCAATGGCATGAGGCCATTGATTGTACCGGTGGTTTCCTGTTTCTGATCCGTGTTGGTCATCTATGGCTGGACACCAATTGGTGATTCTAACTTGATTGTATTTATAATCAATGAGAAAGTTAGCAGGCACTGCAATAATCAAAGAAAAACCGAGGGGGTTGAAATGCTTGCAAAACTGTTTTCGTTGGTGGTGTTGGTCTGGTTCTACAAAACAGCGAAAGACCGCTCTGAAAATGCCATACAATGGGCCGTGATTGGTTTTATCGGATTTTGGTTGATGGCTGCCATTGGCCACTTCGTCATCACCAAGCCATTGCTGGCTGTTTTCCATGACTCATGGAATCTGGCTGCATTGATCCGGCAGATTCCGGCATTCGTGGGCCTGGCCGTCGCCTGGCTGGTAAGGAAAAAATATTTAACAGGCAAGACGGAGGATTGAAAGCAAGTACGCCGCGTTCCATCCGGCGCGGCGTACTGTGTTGCCTTGTTAAGGCTTCTGATCTGATTGCAGGTTACAGGTCGTCGGCCTTTTTACTCAGATAATCGGCAACGCCTTCCGGGCTGGCATTCATTCCTGAATCTCCTTTCGTCCAGCCGGCCGGGCAGACTTCGCCATTTTCCTCAAAGAACTGCAATGCATCGACCATGCGCAGCAATTCGTCGAGATTTCTGCCCAGAGGCAGATCGTTGACCACCTGGTGGCGAACGACGCCTTCCCGGTCTATCAGGAAGCTGCCACGATAGGCCACGGCTGGCGCCGTCGCTTCGACATCATAGTCTTTGACGACGCTGTGGGCAATATCGGCCGCCATGGTATAACGGACCGGGCCAATTCCACCCTCGTTTATCGGGGTGTTTCGCCAGGCATTGTGGGTGAAATGGGAATCAATCGAAACGGCAATGACCTCGACGCCGCGACTGGTGAATTCATCCATGCGATGATCCAGGGCAATCAATTCAGTCGGGGAAACAAAAGTGAAATCCAGAGGATAGAAAACGAGAACTGCATATTTTCCTTTTGTCGCTTGAGACAAGTTGAAATCATCGACGATCTGTCCGTCTCCCAAGACAGCAGGAACGGTAAAGTCAGGGGCTTGTTTACCAACTAAAACGCTCATAGGTTAACTCCTTAAGGTTAGTTTTGAGAAATACACCAAAGAAACAGCCTTGGATAGCTGCTATTCTACACTAAATTACTTGGTAATTAGCATCTTTTATCTTGCTTTTCCGGTTAAAAATTGCTCATAATTCAGGCTGTGCAGTGCCCATTCACATTGTCCGAGGGCAATGGGATTATAAGCAATTGAATATGAAGAAAACAGAAAATCGCAGTTGCTGTTTTGTTTCTGTAAACATCCCATGGATGGATGTTTACAGACGCCAACTTTGAGACAAGCGAATAACATTGAAATCGGGTGCTGCACGAGCAGGTGTCTGGAGGCAATTATAATAATCAACGCCCAAACACCTGTATATAACGCAGGATAAGGCAGCCGTTGCGGCTGCTGGTTCCAGATCATTTTAGAAAATAGTGTATTTCTTGGTTGGAGCTAGTTTCTATGGCAAAACATAAACACATCACGGAACCCGATGCCTTTGGCTATCAGGTTCGCATCGTCAGGCGCGGCAAGGAAAACAGCCGTTATTTTTCACACAGACTATGGGGTGGCAAAGTCAAATCCCTGAAGGCGGCGATCGCCTGGCGGGATCAAATGCTTGTGGCGTTGAAGGGCAGCAGGACGCGCTTTCTCAAACCCCCTAAAAACAAGACCACGACCGGGGTCACCGGTGTATCCAGAACCATCAAGTATGACCACCGCAAAAACAAGAGTTATCTTTGCTATACCGTGTTCTGGGTCAAAAATGGCAAATCACGGAACAAGACATTTCAGGTCGGCAACGTGGAGAAGGTTTCCGCTGACGACGAACTGCATGCCTTTCGAACGGCAAGGTTATTCAGGAGTTGCTACGAGTTTGCCATCGACAATGACCTGCCATTCAACGATGGTCGGTTTGTCGGCTGGAAAAAAACGCGGCTCTATGAGGATCCTTCATTGGTTGCGGCATAAGCAATGGCCACCGGCCATTGATTATGAATGAAACAGCCAGTCGCATTGGCTGTTTCATTTCTATAAACATCCCATGGATGGGTGTTTGTAGACCCTGACTGTTTTGCGGGTCGGTATCAGCACAGCAGTTCGGCCAACAATGCGGTCAGAACGGGTTTCTGCCGGTTCTTTCTCAAGCGTTCCGAAACGACGATACTTTTCAGCTGCATCAATGCCTGATCAAAAACGTCGTTGACCAGCAGATAATCGTATTCATCATAATGCTTCATTTCGGCAACCGCGTCCCGCATGCGCCGGCTTATGGTTTGCTCGCTATCCTGCCCACGATTTCTCAGGCGCTGCTCCAGTATCTGTATTGAAGGCGGAAGAATGAAGATCGACAGACACGCCGGCAGCATTTTTCTGATCTGCTGGGCCCCCTGCCAGTCGATTTCGAGAATGACATCTTTGCCGGCATGCAGGTTTTCAGTGACTGTCTGCCGGGCAGTGCCATAGTAATTGTCGAATACCCGGGCATATTCCAGAAAATCCTGCCGATCGAGCATCGTTTGAAATGCTTCCTCCGAGACAAAAAAATAATCCCGGCCATGGATTTCCCCCGGGCGCTGCCTGCGGGTGGTGTGGGAAACGGAGACCACCAGGTCGTCCAGTTCGATGGTGAGTCGTTTGACCAAAGAAGTCTTGCCGGCGCCGGAAGGCGCGGAAATGATATAAAGTTTTCCAGTGTTCATGATTTGCCGGGGCTATTCAATATTCTGTACCTGTTCCCGCATCTGTTCTATCAGCACCTTGAGTTCGATGGCGATCTGGGTCATTTCCTTGTCCGACGATTTGGACCCGAGGGTATTGGCCTCGCGGTTCATTTCCTGCAGCAAAAAATCCAGCCGGCGCCCGACAGGTTGATCCTGCTGCAGCGTATGCAGCACCTCGTTGACATGGGTTGCCAGGCGATCCAGTTCTTCTTCCACATCCAGCTTTTGCAACAGAAATATCATTTCCTGCTCCAGTCTTTCCATATCCGGGTCCGCAATCAAATCGACAATTCTGGTGTGCAGCCTGCTGCGCAGTCTTTGTAATACTTCCGGCATGCGCTGCTGTGCATTTTTGACCTGCTGCAGTACACCTTGACAGCGCTCCTCGATGAGCTGTTGCAGTTGTTCGCCTTCCCGTTCACGGGCCTTGAGCAGCTCCAGCAGGGTTTTGTTGCACAGCTCCGTGATGCCCTGCTCGAGCAGCTGCGGGGCGATTTCCGGTTCCCGTTGAATGCCAGGCATGAGCAGAACCTGCAATGCCGAGAATGAGCCGGGATTTGCCATTTGCCGTTCAATTTCCCCGGTTGCCTTCAGTACGGCGGCAACGGCCTGCATATCCACCAGAAAATCCGGCCCCGCAACATTATGCTGTCTGTAATTCAGGGCGATCTCGATTTTGCCCCGGGCAATTTTTTTTTGCAACAATCCGCGAATGGCCGCTTCAGTGAACCTCAGCCGTTCCGGCAGTTTGCAGCTGATGTCGCAATAACGGTGATTGACGGCGCGTAATTCACAATTTATCGTCAGCGGGCCAATTTGTGTTTCACAGCTGGCGAATGCGGTCATGCTTCTTGTCATTTTTCACCTATACTTGTAGGGGCAATTGTGTGAGCAGAGCTTACGATGAATGAATATTACGACCCGGAAACCTATCCAAAAGAGTGGAACTACCTGCAATCAGGCACCATTATAGACCACTATATGATTGAACGGGAATTGGCGCACGGCGGCTTCAGTTCCGTTTACCTGGCCCGGCAGCTGACCGACCAGGTACAGGTCGCCATCAAGGAATATCTGCCCCGAAAGCTTGCCCATCGTACCTGGAACAACGCTGTCGTCGCCCACAGTGATGAAACCAAGACACTGTTCATGCGCGGCAGAGCGCTGTTTTTTGAAGAAGCCAAGGTGCTGGCGACATTGCATCATCCCAACATTGTCGAGGTCATCAATTTTTTCCAGGCCAATTCAACGGTGTATATGGTCATGACCTATGACTATGGTATAACCCTGGATATACTGTTGCAGGAAAAAAGAATGACCCTGACCGAGCAGCTACTGGTGGATATTTTTCTGGCCTTGCTGAATGGCGTTGCGGCGATACACAATCATAACCTGGTGCATCTCGACATCAAACCCGCCAACATCCTGATACGTCCCGGCAATGATCCGTTGCTGCTCGATTTTGGCGCCATACAGACATTTCCCCCGCAGCACAAAATAGTCAACAGCAAAGTGCTGACCAAGGGGTTTTCCCCCATCGAGCAGTACTCGTTGCGCGGCAATCTGGGGCCATGGACAGACATCTATGCGATTGGCGCCAGCATGCGCGCCTGTCTGGATTGCAAGGCGCCGCCTCCGGCCCGGGAAAGAGAGCAAAAGGACTCATTGATTCCGGCGACCAGGGTCTACAGACGTAAATACCCGGAATTCCTGCTGGAAGCGATCGACTGGGCGATGCAAATCGATCCATCCAGGCGTCCACAGTCGGTTGAGGATTTCAAACAGGCGCTGATTGCCTGAG
>JAJRWJ010000044.1 GCA_024276805.1 Gammaproteobacteria bacterium | reverse complement strand
TGCGAAATGTGAAGCACGCACCAATTTATTTGCACAGGCATTCCATGTATCATAGCGTTTCTATTAGAATATAAAAAAACCATAAAATATAGCAAAATTAAATTTTTTTTTCAATTTGGTTTGATCGAACCAGCTTGCCATGACTGCCGGGCACAGCCGGAACAACCTTCAAGATCAGCCATTTTCAATTTAGGAGTGAATCGACCTGATGACAGTAAATGCACATGCCAATAGACCTTGCCCTAAACCTCTGGTACTTCTGATTCTGGATGGGTTTGGCTGGACGACCAATGAACACTATAATGCGATTGCCATGGCCGATACTCCCTGCTGGGACCGGATCAAAAATGAATACCCCCTGGAACTGCTGCATTGTTCCGGGGATGCCGTTGGCTTGCCGGACGAGCAGATGGGTAATTCCGAGGTGGGGCACCTGCACATTGGTGCGGGGCGTTATCTGCCTCAGGATCTGTCGCGGGTCAGCAATGCGATAAAAAACGGTGAATTCGATGAAAATCCGGTGTTTTGTCGCGCCATCGATACCGCGCTGGCCAAAGACAAGGCCTTGCATATCATGGGTCTGGTGTCACCGGGCGGCGTGCATAGCCATGAACGGCATATTCTGGCAATGATCGATCTGGCCGCCCGGCGTGGCCTGAAGAAAATCTATCTGCATGCCTTTCTCGATGGTCGTGATGTGCCTCCCCGGAGCGCCGCGGATTCCCTGAAGATGATGGAAGCCAGGTTTGCGCAACTGGGTGTCGGCAGGGTCGCTTCGATCATGGGTCGCTTTTATGCCATGGATCGGGACAACCGCTGGGAGCGCGTGCAAAAAGCCTTTGCCGCGCTGGTTGAGGGGAAGGCGGAATATCAAGCGGCAACGGCGGTGCAGGCATTGGCGGAAGCCTATGATCGGGGCGAGAACGATGAATTTGTCGAACCGACCCTGATATGCGATGAACAGCGGCAGCCAGCCTGCATCGAGGCAGAGGATTCGGTGGTATTCATGAATTTTCGCGCCGACCGGGCCCGGGAAATCAGCAGGGCGATCGCTGATCCGGATTTTTCTGAATTCGATCGTGGCAATTATCACTATAGCGGTGTTTTCGCGACTCTGACGCAGTATCATCAGGACTTCGATTTCCCGGTGGCATTTCCACCTTTCGAAGTGAAAAACGGACTCGGTGAAGTTTTGTCCAAACATGGACTCAAGCAATTGCGCCTGTCGGAAACGGAAAAATATGCGCATGTCACTTTTTTCATGAATGGCGGTATGGATGAGCCCTATCCAGGGGAAGACCGGGTTCTGGTACCTTCCCCAAAGGTGAAAACCTACGATCTGCAACCGGAAATGAGCGCCGGGGAAGTCACCGAACAGATGCTTGCCGCCATCGAAGCAGGGCAATATGACGTGATCATCTGCAATTATGCCAATTGTGACATGGTCGGCCATACCGGTATCATCGATGCCGCGGTAAAGGCCGTGGAAACCATCGATGCTTGCCTGGCGCGTATCGTTCCGGCATTGCTGGCTGCCGGTGGACAGATGCTGTTGACTGCGGATCACGGCAATATAGAACAGATGATCGATGCAACGACCGGCCAGCCACATACCGCGCACACGACAAATCCGGTACCCTTGGTTTATATAGGGGGACAGCGTAAATTGCTGGATGGTGGCGGTCTGTCGGACCTGGCGCCAACCATGCTGGATATTCTCGGCATCGCGAAGCCGGCCGAAATGACCGGCAGGTCGCTGCTGCAGCCCGAATAAAGCCGGATGAGCTGTCGGCTCCATGAGCCGGCAGCGGCTTCTACGACTTGTCGGCTACGGCTGATGAAATCAACTTTTTCCAGGGGTCAGGCGGTTGTCACCACTCCAGTGGCGCGCCGATATTGTTGTTCTGACATTATGTGCCGCTGGCGGCATCTACAATCCGTTCGGGTGAATTTTTGCTCATGCGACAATTTTGTATGGCTGTTTTGTTGTTTGTCTGGTCGGCAGGGCCGGGGCTGGCCGCGACAAAGAAGCCTGGCGAGAAATTGCACGAGGTGCAGCGGCAAATAAGGCAGGTCGAGCAGCAGATAAAACGCATCCAGCAGGAGAAGCATTCGCTCAGCCAGCAATTGGCGAGGATCGAAAAAAAATATGGGCAACTCGCACGTACGCTGAAGGAATTACAGGTCCAGATATCAGATAAACGACGGCGTTTGCAGGATATTGAAAAAAAAAGCAGGGTTTTTGCAGAAAAGATTGCCAGACAACGTCAGGCGCTGGCAGGCCAGGTACGGGCAGCTTATGCGATGGGGCGGCAGGAAAAGCTGAAATTGATTCTAAATCAGCGGGATCCGCTCGTTTCCAGTCGGATGATGGTATATTATGATTATTTCAATAAGGCAAGATTGAACAGGCTGGCCATTATTGAAGAAAATCTGCAGGCTTTAGAGAGGCTGGAACGGGAAAAGCGGCAAGAAACGCAGGCATTGGAGCGCGCTGCAAGAAAAAAACACAAAGAGCAGGCGGCTTTGGCGGCAGTCAAAAAGGCTAGAGACCAGTTTCTGGCTGAGCTGAATCAGGATTATGCGGAAAAAAAGCAGCAATTGAAGCATATGCGGAACAGCGCCAGGGAATTGCAGAAACTGGTCGATTCACTGCGCAACGCGGCCGAGGGGTTTCCCTTTGAAGCCGGTCCGGGCAAATCTTTTGTCAAGCTCCGTGGGCGGTTGCCATGGCCGGTCCGGGGGCGGCTGGAGAAGCGTTTTGGCAGTAAGCGGGTTGGCGGCAGTCAGTGGGATGGCGTGTTGATTGCCGCCCGGGAAGGAACTGAGATACAGGCGATCGCCCGGGGCCGGGTGGTTTATGCCGATTGGCTGAGGGGCTATGGTTTATTGGCTATAATTGATCATGGCATGGGTTTCATGACGCTGTATGCTTTTACGCAGAGTCTGTTCAAGGAAATGGGAGACTGGGTGGAGGCTGGTGATGTCATTGCGGCGGTAGGCAAAAGCGGCGGCCGGAGTCGCGCCGGTCTTTATTTTGGCATTCGCAAAAAAGGCAGGCCGGTCAACCCAGTGAAATGGTGTAGAAAAGTGCGCAAAGGGCGCACCGGATAGGTGAAT
>JAJRWJ010000434.1 GCA_024276805.1 Gammaproteobacteria bacterium | reverse complement strand
GGCTACTGATAGTTTCAGAATCCAGATGATCGTAATGATTATGTGAAACAACCACGATATTTATAGGTGGTAATTTATCCAGGGGTATACCGAACTTTACAAACCGTCTTGGACCCGCCCATGAAACCGGACTAGCGAACCCCGTTAAAAATGGATCCGTTAAAATGGTTTTTCCAGAAATTTTTATCAGAAAACTGGCATGGCCCAGCCAAGTGATGCTATCACCTTTAATGGTATTCAACAGCTCTACAGATTCTGTTTCAGGGAGTACATGCCCATCAGGAATATTAGGTGTAAAAATCGAACCCCAAAATCTGCGAAGATAGAATAATACGCCCTTGGAAGCAGTAGCTTCCACAAAAGGATAGTTTTGAAAACCACTAATGGTGTGATGTTTGGGCTTGTTCCCTATAACGACTTTTTCATCGCTTTGAGATGATATTGCAGAGCACGCGAAAATCACCGCTAATATCGTTACGATGCCGGAAATGGTTTTTGTTAAATTCCTCATCTCTCGATAAATCTAACACATATCCAGGATTATCTCAGCCAAGTAGGTTGGGCAAAGCTACCGCGTCCTGCTATCGCTCCTCGCCTAAGAGCGCCTACTTTTGGCACCTAAATTCATGTAGGTAAAGCGTAGCGTGTCCAACATTTCCATGCATCCCGTTGGGCACGTCGCTAGCGCTCCTTTGCCCAACCTACGGGCTTCGCGTAGCGAAGTCGAGCGCGGCGAGATAGCTTGCTCACTACTATAAACGATTTCAGAGCAGTAGGTTGGGGGTGAGGGACGAACCCCAACGTGACTAGAACAAAAACCTGGAAGTAGCTTGCTGCTCTGGCATGTTGGAGTTCGCAAAAAACATTCACTCCAACCTACGTTCTGTAATTCCCCGCACCGCCGCCGACATAAAACGCTCCCTCGGGTAGCGGCACAGAAAACCCGATATTTTGGGTAAAATCTAAAAAAAGGGAAAGGGGACGGAGGGATTATTTTATTCCCTCCGTCCCCTTTTACTGCTGCGGATACTCGCTACAATCCACATCCCGAATCTCCCGGGTTTCGCAGGCTCAACCCAGGCTACTTGCTTTCACAGCCTCAGCCTGAGTCCCGAGCGGCATGCCGAATTCACTCGCATGACCGAGCAATCACGCCAGCAGCAACAGGCCATCGAAGCCGCCGATAACAAGCCTTTCGGCGAATTCCTGCGTGACTATCTGGCGCAGACGCTGTAAACAAACAAGGTACCGGTGGAGATCATCGAGAAATGCATTGCCAGAAAATCAACTGACGGGCTTTTAACGTTCCGCATGAGCAACCGGGCGACAACGAGGTTGACGCCCCGGATGATGCGAAATCAAAGTGTTATGCCGCGATTCCTTCCACCGTCAAGTGGTGTACATCCGTGCGCTGACTGGCATGCTCAAAAGTGATAGCGCAGACATTACCATCTGCATCTAAATCCAAAACCGTGTTTTCATCCAAATCCTTTGACTCCACAATATTGCCACCACGGAACTCTATGTATAGAGTATCAGTGTCTTCGAAGTATTTAACCTTCATGGCTTATACCCTCTATCAAAAAATGCATTATGGATAGTTTCACGGTCAGGCAGCAAGATTATACGAAGATATTTACCGCCTGCCTCATTTATTTTTCCCCAGCGACGAATGCGGCCATCAGCCTGAATGTATTCCCGTTCAGGGGCCACAACAACACATAGAATCCACTCGTCTTTAATCGCTGCACGGTCAGGCCTCAACTTTAACGACTCAAAATATCTGGTTGTTTTCACTGTGCACTATCCTTTGCGGTGTGACGCCGCCTTCAGCGATTGCACCCGCTGGAAGGCTTGTACATTTCTCTAAGTCTCTCGATTTTTTCTGTTAGAACTTGATTGATGCAGGCAAATTCAGAAGCAAGCATTTCCTCTTGAGTCTCTGAAATCAATGGCTGATTTCCATTTTGAAGTATCCATCGGCGGATTTTATCTGCTCGCTCTTCAAAAATATCTGTTCCTGCTCCGCATTTTTCTACTAAAAAATTTTCCCAGCTTGATTCCCTTTTTTCATCACCATTACAAGTTTCGCAAGCTAGCACCAGATTACTTAAACGATTAGACCCTCTCTTCATTTCTGAATACAGATGGTCAATGTGTCCTTCCCTTGATTTTTTTGTAAGACTGCTACCGCAATATGCGCAACCATTTCCAAAATAGGCCCATATGCAATCTTTTTCATCTTTTGTTGGCTTTGGATCAACAAGTGCTTTGAGGCACTTCTTAATCGCGTTTCTTGCTTGTGATGGCGTCATTTTTTAAATGTAAGGTTGTATTGAATGGACATCCTTAATTTTCCGACTTATACGGACATCTGTATAAGTCGTCCACATAAAAGTCCTTTGGCTCACCAATTGTTTCGCCATTGCCTTTCTTCGCTGACCCACTGACTACTTGTCACCAATCCCTGTCGGCATTCCATCGAGACTGGTGACATTCTTCTCCCGCCAGTATTGCTCAATGCCCGCCGGCCCCTTGCGCTGGGCCCAGTCGTTGAGGGCCTCTCGGTCCTCGACATAATCGAACAGCGGTACGGCCATGCCACAGGAGCTTTGCACCATATCCACCGTTAACTCGAAGATCTGCCGGGCGCCCGGCAGGGGCGGGAAGTGATCCAGTAATGTCTGCCAGTCCGGATCACGCGGGTGTATGGCCCGTGCCTCGCCATACAGTCGCAGGATCAGCGGCTTGCCCTCGAAGGCGCAGAACATGAGGGTCATGCGAGGGTTTTCGGCGACGTGAGCGGCAGTCTCGTTACCGCTGCCAGTGACGTTGAGCCAGATTATCCGCTTCTCATCCAGCACACGCAGGCTGTCCATTCCCTTGGGTGAGAGATTGACGAGCCCGCCAACCGCCGCAGTGGCGACAAAAAACAGCTTCTGCCGGGCGATGAAGTCCGCATGCACTGGCTCGATATGGGGGTATCTCCTGGCCATCGTCAGCTAGCGTGGTGCGTCACACTAGATCCAATTCCCGGACCAGC
>JAJRWJ010000043.1 GCA_024276805.1 Gammaproteobacteria bacterium | reverse complement strand
TGATCCCTGTTAGTGCATCAAAAAATTGAAAACTTGGCTTGCAATAAACGAGGAGTCCATATATGGGGTGAGCAAGCGAACCCCAACAAATTACCGCTATTTGATTTCCTGGTCGATGACGATCAGCACGGAGGCCGGGACGGCCGGTAGTTGCAGTTGCTGCTTGCCGACAAAGTCGCCTTTTTGCGGCATGGCGCCGCCGGATCTGGAAATCCTGGCGATGATTTGCAACTGCTGGAAGTTGGACAGTTTCATGTTGGGCAGCATGGCCATGGAGTCGTCCAGTGTCACGGCGAGGGGCAGATCGGCGGCTTTTTTGCGTACGATGGCCAGCGGCATTGGTGGGCCGGTCAATGCCTTGGCATAGATGAACAGGGTATCATCCGGGTTGATTTTGGCCTTGATCGCTTCGGTGATGGTTACCTGCACGGCGATACTGACCGGGGCGCTGGCTTTCGCTGACTGCTGTTGCGTATTTGCGGTGGCGGACTGGGGCTGCACTGCAGCCATCATGCGTTGTAATTCCCGGTGGGATTCCGACCCGGGTTTCAGCAGTTTCTCCAGTCTGCGCCAGTATTGCATGGCCTGCTGGGCATCGCCCGCTTCGGCCCTGGCCATGCCGGCCAGCCACAAGGACATGATGCTGTCTGGCGTGCGCTCCAGGACCCTGGATATCAGTTCCTCCGGTTTGCCGGTCATTCTGCCGCCATTGGCCATGGCCAGCGCATCGGCGTACTGCAGCATCACTTCCTCGTTTTCACCGGTCAGGGCATAGGCCTTGGCAAAGGCATCGGCAGCCTGCTGGTAGTGCTTCAGATAATTGTATGTGCGGCCCAGCATGAACCAGCCCCGTGCGTCATCGGGCTTGTTCTGCAGGCGCTGCTTCAGTTTGCTGAGCATGGCATCGATATCGATATTGGCGGGCTTGGCTGCAGCCTGCCGTATCTGCGCCTTTTGCAAGGCATCGGGTTCTCCCAGATGGAGGTAGGTGACTACCGACAGCAATGGCAACAGCAGTACCAGTACATATGCCACCCAGCGCCCCTGGGAGGTGTTCTTTTCCGCGAGCGGCTCACTGCCGAGATCGTCTACCAGCGTCGATTCCAGCTCCTGAAACTGCTCGTCGAACTGCTGCTGAGTCAATACGCCCGCCGCCAGCTGTTGTTTCAAGTCCGCAGCGCGGTCTCTGGCGATTTTGACATTGCGCTGCTCGGCATCGGTTTCCTGAACGTCTCTTTTTTTCCACAGAGGGGGAATGATGATTGCCAGGGCAACCAGTAGCAATGCGCTTGCGATCAGCCAGAAGGTCGGGTTCACGATCGGTCTCCATTATCGAGCAGTTTTTTGGCGCGCGCCTTCAGCGCCTGTTGTTCTGTATCGGAAGTTTCATCGGCCGGGGCTTTGCTCCGCCGGGCCAAAAACACCACGATCACCAGGCCAGTCACCAGGAACAGCACTGGACCCAGCCACAGCAAGCCTGTTTTTGCCTTGAAGGGCGGGTTGTACAAAACAAAATCACCGTAACGCTGGGTCATGAATGCAATGATCTCTTGCTGGGACTTGCCCTGCTGCAGCATTTCATAGACCTGGCGGCGCAAATCCTTGGCCAGATCGGCATTGGAATCGGCGATGGTCTGGTTCTGGCAAACCAGGCAGCGCAATTCGGAAATCAAATGATGATAGGTCTGTACCTTTTGTGGATCCTCGAACTTCCGGTATTCCACAGCCGCCAGGCAGTTCCAGGAAATGATAAAAAGCATCAGCACTTGTGCAGCACCTGTTTTCCTTTTCTGGATATGTGTGGTTATAAGAAATTGAATATTCAGGAGGTATCTACAAACAAGAGTATCAATAAAAAATAGGTGCTGTACTTGCAACGGTTTCATTGGTTTGAAAGCCTCATCGATTCAGGTTTTTTGCGCCATTCCGACTCAAGTAAACTGGCTGCTTTGAATGGGTGGATGAATGCAGGTTGGCCACGCTACGCTTTGCCCAACCTGCATCGATGGTCATTTGATTTTTTGTCAATCCATTCAGGGTGTTGATAGTGCTTGAATAGAGAGGAAGCAGCAGCTCTGGTTCACTATGCTTCGGCTTGCAGTCTGGCGATCAGCGGCAGGAATATCTGCTGTACATCCTCGATCGATACCGGGCCGGTGTGTTTGTAGCGGATCATGCCTTTTTTGTCGATGACAAAGGTCTCCGGTACGCCATAAACGCCATAATCGATGCCGGTGCGGCCTTCCTGATCCATGACGCTGACATTGTAAGGGTTGCCCAGTTGGCCCAGCCATTGCTTTGCCGCGGTGGGGTCGTCTTTGTAGTTCAGGCCGACGATGGTTGTCACATGCTGCTGCGCCAGCTGGTTGAGTACCGGGTGCTCCTGGCGACAGGAGACGCACCAGGAAGCCCAGACATTCAGCAGCCAGACCTTGCCGGCCAGATCTGTTTTGCTGAGCGTCCGTTCCGGGCGGGTCAGAACGGGCAGGGCAAAGTCGGGAGCCGGTTTGTCGATCAGCGGTGAAGGGATTTCTCTGGGATCGAGTTTCAGACCCATGGCCAGAAACCCGGCCATGACGATAAACAGGATCAAGGGAATAATGTATTTAAGCATTGCTCTTGACTCCGCCAGTCTTGTGATAGCGTTTGTCGGTGGCGGCCAGCAGACCGCCAACACCCATGAAGATCGCGCCCAGCCAGATCCAGCGGATAAAGGCCTTGTATTGAATGCGCATGCTCCATGCGCCGTTTTCACCCAGCGGTTCGCCGATGGCGACGAACAGGTCTCTAAACAAGCCGGCATCGATGGCCGCCTCAGTCATGGGCATTTTCTGTACGCGATATTCGCGTTTCTGAGGTTGCAGTTCGGCGATGGTCCTGCCGTGGTGGGTGACCGTGATGGAGGCTTGCCGGGCAACATAGTTGGGCCCCTGCGTGACTTTTACGCCATGGAAATGAAAAACATAGTCGTTCAGATCCAGCTCGTCACCCGGCTGCATGCGTACATCCCGCTCTATGCTGTAGATGGACGTGAAGGTGATGCCGATGACGAAAACGGCGATGCCGATGTGCGCGACGGTCATGCCATAGAAGCTTGCCGGTATCGTGGCTAGCCGCCGCCAGGTGAGTTTCTGACTGCCCAGCCGGTTGTTGAAGGAAAGTCCGACCGTAGCCAGTGTCCAGGCTGCCAGGGTCGTGCCAAGAACCGCACGCCAGGAATAGAAGGGCATCAGCAGAGGAATCACCAGGCCTGTTCCCAGGCAAATGGCGGCCAGCCATTTCAATCGCCAGGACAGCGCAGCCAGATCATCCCGTTTCCAGCGCAGCAGCATGCCGATGCCGACGAACAGTGCCAGTGGGGCCATCAGGGGGATGAAGATGGCGTTGAAATAGGGCGGTCCCACGGAAATCTTGCCCATTCCCAGGGCATCGATGACCAGTGGATACAGCGTGCCCAGTAAAATACTGGCGGCCGTGACCACTAGCAGCACGTTGTTCAGCAGCAGCGTCGATTCCCGGGAAACCAGCTCGAAAGTGGCACTGCTTTTGACCTGGGGGGCGCGCAAGGCATAAAGCAGCAATGAGCCGCCCACGACGATCGCCAGAAAAATCAGGATGAACAGACCACGCGCCGGGTCGCTGGCGAAGGCATGCACCGAAGTCAATACGCCGGAGCGAACCAGAAAGGTGCCCAGCAGGCTCAGGGAAAAGGCAAAAATCGCCAGCAGCACCGTCCAGGTCTTGAATACCCCGCGTTTTTCACTGGCGGCCAGGGAATGCAGCAGCGCCGTACCCACCAGCCAGGGCATGAACGAGGCATTTTCCACCGGATCCCAGAACCACCAGCCGCCCCAGCCCAGTTCATAATAGGCCCACCAGCTACCCAGGGCGATGCCGAAGGTCAGGAACATCCAGGCGACATTGGTCCAGGGCCGCGACCAGCGCGCCCAGGCGGAATCCAGTCTGCCCTCCAGCAAGGCGGCGATGGAAAAGGCGAAAGCCACCGAGAAGCCCACATAGCCCATATACAGCATGGGCGGGTGGATGGCCAGGCCAGGATCCTGCAGCAGCGGGTTCAGATCCCGGCCTTCCATGGGGGCCGGGAACAGCCGTTCGAAAGGGTTGGATGTGAGCAGCAAAAACAGCATGAAGCCGACGCTGACCAGGCCCATCACGCCCAGAACGCGGGCTACTGTGGTTTCCGGGATGTTTTTGCTGAAGAAAGCGATCAGGCCGGTCCAGATGGTCAGGATCAGCGCCCACAGCAGCAGCGATCCTTCGTGTGCGCCCCAGACGCCGGAGATCAGGTACAGCGTGGGCAGGGCCGTATTGGAGTTGCGCGCGACATAGGCGACGGAGAAATCATGGACCAGAAAGGCATAGGTCAGACAGCCGTAGGAGAGCAGCGCAAACAACAGTTGCCCATAGGCGGCGGGCCTGGCCACTGCGATCCAGCCGGCGGTGAGGCGCTGTGCGCCGATTATGGGCAGCAGCCCCAATAGCACAGCCAGAAAACAGGCGAGGATCAGGCAGAAATGCCCCAGTTCGGCGATCATGGCTGTTCTTCCGGGTTCTTCAGGCTGTCGGCCACCTCGGGCGGCATATAGTTTTCGTCATGCTTCGCCAGCACTTCATCGGCGATGAAGACGCCGTGGTCATTCAGGCGTCCGTTGGCCACGATGCCCTGTCCCTCCCTGAACAGATCCGGCAGGATGCCGGTATATTCCACGGTCACCCGGTTTTTATAATCGGTCAGTACGAAGCGTACCATCATGCCGTTGTCCGGCCTTTCGATACTGCCCTTGACGACCATGCCGCCCAAGCGAAATTTTGCCCCCTGGGGGACTTTGCCTTCGGTCACTTCGGTAGTGGAAAAAAAATACATCAGGTTTTCATTGAAGGCTTTCAGCGCAAAAGACGCTGCCGTTGCGACGCCCGCTATCATCAATAGAATGAGCAGCAGCCTGTTTCTTCTTGCCGGTTTCATTGTCTTGTCCGTTTCTGTTTCAAAGCCAGTTCCCGCAAAAACTGTTTCCTCTGCAGGACCGGTAATACAAGGTTGATTAGCAGCACGACAAAGGCAATTCCATAGGCGGTCCAGACATAGAATGCATAGCCGCCCATCAATATAGATTCGGCAAAACTGTTCATGTTTCAGACTCCAGCATAGTTTTAACCCATTGACTGTTTTGCTCGCGCTTCAATAATTCCACTTTTGCGGCCTGCAGCAGGGCAATGAGGTGATAAAACTTGAAGGCAATGGCCATTACCAGCAATGGGATCAGCATGTCGATATGAATCGACGGTTTGTCAATTTTCGTTACCGTGGGACCCTGGTGCAGGGTGTTCCACCATTCCACTGAATAGTGAATGATCGGAATGTTGACCACTCCAACCAGTGCCAGTATGGACACGGCCCGCGATGCGCTGCGTTTGTCCTCTATAGCGCCATACAGGCTGATGATGCCCAGATACAGAAACAGCAGGATCAGTTCCGAGGTCAGGCGTGCGTCCCAGACCCACCAGGTTCCCCACATCGGTTTGCCCCACAGGGAGCCGGTGACCAGGGCGATAAAGGTGAAGCTGGCGCCGATCGGCGCGCTGCAGATAACCATGATATCCGCCAGTTTGATGCGCCAGATCAGGCCGATGGCGCCGGCTGTCGCCATCACCACATAAATGAACAACGACATCCATGCCGCGGGCACATGCACATAGATGATTCTGTAGCTGTCGCCCTGCTGGTAGTCGGTGGGCGCAAGATACAGGCCGGCGTACAGGCCATAGCCGAGCAGCAGTATGAAAATGACCGTCAGCCAGGGTAGCAGTTTGTTGGTCAGACAATAAAAATGTGGTGGTGATGCCATTCTGTGAAAGAAGCGGCTGATGGGGGCTGGTACGAAGGACATTACGATATTGGTCTGGTTGAAATTTACAGAAAAGTCGAGGCTAATAAATTGACACCATGATACTGGCAAGCGCTTAACAAAATATTAACAAACACTTCATGGCGGCGGTAAGGTGCAGACCGTATCGTCAACTCATGCTCATCTTCAAGGCCGCGGCGGCCGGCAATGGCGCCAGAACGACAGACAGCAGCAGTATGGCAATCAATATGTTGATTTGCGCATCCACGGCATAGCCATTGCCGGCCATGGCCACGGCATTGCTGGCAAAAATCAGCACCGGCACATAGAGCGGCAGCACCAGCAGCGACAGGATCATGCCGCCGCGTCGCAGTCCGACGGTCAAGGCGACGCCAATCGATCCAATCAGGCTCAAAACGGGCGTAACTAAGACCAGGGTGATCAGCAAAGTTCCCAGCGCCTGTTGCGGCAGACCCAAAAAGACGGCCAATAACGGCGCGACGATCAACAGCGGCAGTCCGGTCACCAGCCAGTGCGCGATAATTTTGGCGAACACCAGAATAGTCAATGGGTGTGGACTCAGCAACAGTTGCTCCAGGGAGCCATCGTCGAAATCCGAGCGGAACAGACTGTCCAGGGAAAGCATTGCCGCGCGCAGTGCCGAAACCCAGATGATGCCCGTCGCCATGGTCTGCAGCAATTTGGTCTCGGCGCCGATTCCCAGCGGGAACAGGGTGACCACCAGGATAAAGAAAAAAACCGGATTGACCGCTTCGGCGCGCAGGCGGACCGCCAGGATCAGATCACGGCGGACAATGGCAAAAAAGGCGCTGATCAATGACACGGAGAGAGATTTATCTTCTGCACATAGGATTCGTGTAATACCAGGTCATGATGGGAAGTCAATATGATCATGCCTCCGGCGGTGATATGTTCATGCATCAACGACTCGATCAGGCTGATGCCATCCTTGTCCAGCGAGGTGAACGGCTCGTCGAGTATCCACAGGGTATTGCTGCTGATCAACAGCCTGGCCAGCGACAGACGGCGCTTTTGCCCGGCCGACAGGGACTGAACCAGGGAATTGTCATAACCAGCCAGATGCACCTTTTCCAGCGCCTGGTCGAGACTGTATTTTCCCGGCCGACCGAGGGCCAGGGCAGTTTTCAGGTTTTCCGTGACTGTCAGTTCCTTTTTGACGCCATCCAGGTGACCAACATAAGCCATCTGGGCAAAGAAATCACTGTCTTCGATGGCATTGCCACACCACAGTATCTCCCCGTCATCCTGTTCCCTGAAGCCGCAGATAATGCGTAACAAAGAGGTCTTGCCGCTGCCGTTCTTGCCTTCCAGCAGCAGCACCTGACTGTTTTCCAGTGTGAAATCCAGACCCTCGAAGAGCAGCCGGTCATCCCGAAAACAGCTCAGATTCCTGGCTTGCAGTGATTGTCTGGTGGAAAAGTGGTCGGGCATAGACTTCTGAACTCCATCGGGCAATTGATTATGATAGCAATATCTGAGGATTGTTCCAAGTCAGTCATATTAGAAACTCCTAAATCGTCAGAATCTGTGAACACCCATCCATGGGATACTTATAGTTCCACATGGTCAGATTGTTTGGTGCAGGGTACACATCGCGTACCAGACAGTATGATTTTATTGTTTAATGCTTGCAATGGTCCGCGATGTGTACCCTGCCAAGATGTTTTTATCAAATGTTACAAGGTGGAAATAGAAATAAAACAGCCCATCGCATTGGCTGTGTTATGCATAATCAATGACTTGTGGCCATCGATGATGCTGGCACGTCCTTGTGCCGGATTGCATCCCGTCATTTGATAGACGGGTACTAAATCGCTGGTGACTGCTGAATGCCGGCAGGGCTGCGGTATAGGCAAATATGTTTGGTTTGTGGCGCGCTATTGGTGCGGTTTGTGCTGTTTTGGTGCGTCTGCTGTTGCTACGCGGCGCGGTTACCGCGAGTGGCTGGTCGAGGCAACTTTGTCGGTGCGGTCAAATTCAGCCCATTGGATTTCGTCAACCGCTGAAATCTGTTTGGGTGTGGCTGAATATCTATTGCCTGAATTTGTGGCATAATAGTTGCTTTGATAATGCTGTATATCGCTTACAGGCAATGCATCGAGGTAAGGCATGAGTAACAAGCAAACACTGGTGGTCATCGGCAATGGCATGGTCGGCCAGAATTTTCTTGCGGGGCTGGTGGACAGCGCTGCAAAGGATCAGTACGAAATCGTCACTTTTTGTGAAGAGCCCCGGCCTGCCTATGACCGGGTGCACTTGACGTCTTTTTTCTCGGGGAAAACCGTGCAGGAGCTGTCTCTGGTCGATGACGATTTTTTTGCCGAGAACCACATTACCATCCATATTGGCGACCGGGCGGTGAAAATCGATCGCGAAAGGCAACTGGTCTTGTCGCAAAAAGGCGTGGTCATTCACTACGACAAACTGGTGCTGGCGACCGGATCCTATCCGTTTGTTCCTACGGTGCCTGGACATGAGCGGGAACGCTGTCTGGTTTACCGGACCATCGAGGATCTGGAATCAATAGCCGCGGCTGCCGCAACATCCACCGTCGGGGTGGTGATCGGTGGCGGGCTGCTTGGCCTGGAAGCGGCGAAAGCCCTGAAAGACCTGGGGCTGGAAACGCATGTTGTGGAATTTGCACCACGACTGATGGCCGTGCAGCTGGATGAAGGCGGCGGCGCCATGCTGAAGAAGAAAATCGAGGATCTTGGCGTCGTGGTGCATACCAGCAAGAATACGCAGAATATCGGCGCTGGCGAGCGTTGTTTCCATAAGATGACTTTTGCCGATGGCCAGGAACTGGAAACCGATATCGTGCTGTTTTCCGCCGGCATACGGCCCCGGGACGATATCGCCCGGGAATGCGGCCTGGAGATCGGGCCGCGCGGCGGCATCGTTATCGACAACCAGTGCCGGACTTCCGATCCGGCTATCTATGCGATCGGCGAATGCGCGCTGTGGAACAACCGTATTTTCGGGCTGGTGGCGCCGGGCTACTCGATGGCGCGTACCGTGGTCGATAATCTTTGCGGCGGCACGGCAAGTTTTACCGGCGCCGACATGAGCACCAAGCTGAAGCTGATGGGTGTCGATGTCGCCAGCATCGGCGATGCTCATGCAAAGACACAGGGTGCACTGGTGTACAGCTATCAGGATGGCGCCAGCGAAGTCTACAAGCGCCTGGTGGTCAGCGAAGACAGAAAGAATCTGCTTGGCGCGGTGCTGGTCGGTGATGCAGCCGGCTACGGGACATTGCTGCAATATTGCCTGAACGGCATCGAGCTGCCGGAAAACCCGGATTCGTTGATCCTGCCGCATCGCTCCGATGAATCGGTGGGGCTTGGACCGGACGCACTGCCTGCTTCGGCGCAGATCTGTTCCTGTCACGATGTCAGCAAAGGCCAGGTCTGCTCGGCGATTGAAGCCGGCTGTACCGATTTGCTGGCATTGAAGTCGGAAACCAAGGCGGCAACGGGCTGCGGAGGCTGTGCCGCGCTGCTCAAATCCGTGCTGGATTGTGAACTGGAAAAGCAGGGCATCGAGGTCAATACCGAACTCTGCGAGCATTTTCCCCATACCCGTCAGGATCTCTACAATCTGATTATCGTCGAGGAAATCAGAACTTTTTCCGAGCTGCTGGACAAGCACGGCAGGGGCCTGGGCTGCGATATCTGCAGGCAGGCCGTGGGTTCCATTCTGGCTTCCTACTGGAATGAATACATCCTGGACAAAAAGCATATTGGCCTGCAGGACAGTAATGACATCTATCTGGCCAATCTGCAGAAAGACGGCACCTATTCGGTCGTGCCGCGGGTCACCGGCGGGGAAATTTCCCCGGATATGCTGATCGCATTGGGAGAAGTGGGGAAAAAGTACAAGTTATATTGCAAGATCACCGGCGGTCAGCGGGTCGATCTGTTTGGCGCCCGGCTGGAGCAGCTGCCGGATATCTGGCGGGAGCTGATCGATGCCGGCTTCGAATCGGGGCATGCCTATGGCAAGTCGCTGCGTACCGTGAAGTCCTGCGTCGGCAGCACCTGGTGCCGTTTCGGCATCGATGACAGTGTCGGGCTGGCCATCGAGCTGGAAAACCGCTACAAGGGACTGCGCGCACCGCACAAGATCAAGTTTGCCGTTTCCGGCTGTACCCGGGAATGCGCCGAGGCGCAGGGC
>JAJRWJ010000433.1 GCA_024276805.1 Gammaproteobacteria bacterium | reverse complement strand
CCTCGCCTTTGTGCAAGGCGGCGCTGTAGGGCATGACCGTGATAATACGCCAGAACGTTCTTGGCATGGTGATGACGGAAACAAATACCGGTTGCCGCAGAAAATAATCCTGCTGGAAAAGGAAATTTTTAGTCAGTGGACGATCATGCAGCGGGTTGCTCAACGAAGCGGTAATCAGCCGTGCCTCCTGGTCATCGATTTGATAGCTTTGCATCGCCAGTCTGGTGGCAAGTTGCGGATCGAAGGACGGGGTGTTCAGCGCCATTGTCTGCAGGACCTGGTTTTCCCTGGTCAGAATGCCCGCAAGTGAAGAAAAAACCGAATATTTGGCGGCCAGGTCGCTCAGTTTGATGTAGGGGATGTTACTGGTATCGCCAGCAGTATGCCGGGTTTTTCTGGCCAGCTGTTCATCGGGAAAGGACAGGAAAGTGCCATTCCGGTCGACGGCGAAGGCATAGCCGGCAAATGGCCGGGTAACCTTTTCCAGCAGGTTGTGCAGGCCCTCGAGTTTGAGGTCGACGGTTGCCGCGCCGATAAATTTGCCTGCGTCGCGCATTGGTACGGTTACCGTGACCATGGGCTGCAGTGAATAGGGGTCTGTATAGGATTTCGACCAGTAGGCATGGCCGGGAGCCAGATATCTGGCTGGCACATACCACTCTTCCCGGTGATATCCCGGACTTTTCAAGGTATTGTAATCATCATAATAGTGCAGTCTGCCATCCCGGTCCCTGCCCCAGAAAAAGCTGCGCCGTTCGATGCTGCTGTCGAACTGGAAAGGGGCCGGCCAGATGCCGCCGCCGGCAATGAAATGTTCTGTTCCCTGGATATTCAAAAGCCGTGCTATCAGCTGTTTATGCAGGGCAGTATCTGCGGGCAGGGCCAGCGCGAGATTGGCCAGACTGCTGGCCAGCGTCGTCGCCGTTGCCGTGCGTATTTCCAGTTCATCGACGACCCTCAGGCCGGCCCGGGTGATTTTCGCATAGGCGATTTCATCGAGCAGTTTTTGTCCCTGAATATGCAGGGTGAAAAAAATCGAGGCAATAATGAGCAGGAACAGAACCAGAAAAATAAACGGTAATTTAAAGCGCAGGCTGTTATACCAGCGGATTACAAAACCGGAGGATTTGTTCATGCAACAGGAGGACAGATTGCTTCGGGCAAAAAATACCGGTGGTAATATGGTCCTGTGCGCAGGTCCAGGTATGTTCTATGTGGGAATTGCCTCAAGACCCTTTCGGGGCAGCGATGAATGTGGGTGGACGATGGGACAAAACTGGCGGTTACAGAGGGCGTGCGGGGATTTTCGGCGCCGCCCGAATGCATCTGTTGATGCCGTGGTCGATCCTGAACCGCTGCAAAAAGGATGCATGCTACAGTTGCGCCTGTTCCTCTGGTTGCTGGACTGCCTCCGTTGCCGCCGATGGCTGTTGCTCCATGGCGGCAGCTCGGCGCTTCATTCCCTCGCCATAAAGGGTCCAGGCAGCCATGAACAAAACGGTCGAGATAAATATGACCATGATCCGGTCCGGTTTTTTCATCCAGAACAGCGTTCGCGTTGGTGTAATCAAACCAGCGATAAGAAAAATTGAGATACATATCAATAATGTGATGGCAGTGTAAATCATGGCAGTGATGGTTGTTATTCAGTAAAAAATAGAGTAATTTTGATTGATGAATATGATCATGGGCTATAATCTATCAAAAACCCCACCGATCTGTAAAAAAAATCATGGCGCCAGGAACGTAGAATGATAGAGTGGCTGAACACCAATATCGCATACTGGCACTGGATAGTGTTGGGTCTGCTCTTGTCCTTGAGTGAAATATTGGCCATGAGCTTTGTTTTGTTGTGGTTCGGTCTCAGTGCCATTGTCGTCGGCATCCTGCTGTCGATATTTCCCTTCTCCTTCACACTGCAGTTGTTCATCTGGGTGGCGCTGTCCCTGTTCAATGTTTTTGGCTGGTTCAAATGGATAGCGCCGCGCATAAAAAACAAGTCTCTTTCGGGCATGGCGCGGGAAAAGATGATTGGCCAGAAGGGCACGGTCATTGAATATAACACGGTTCAGCCAGGGCGTGGCAAATTGCGCTTTCCCGCGCCCATTCTGGGCAGTGATGAATGGCAATTCATCTGCACCGAGGATTTGGAAGTGGGAAGCCGGGTCATCGTCCGGGAATTTTCCGGCAATTCCCTGATCGTCAGCAAGGCAAAAAGCAACTGATCATTTCGGGACATATTTGCCTTTCATGAGGTGGTCGCGCAGCGCGGCTGTTAATCAAAAAATCAAAGAGGAACTGTAAATGGAAGGTTTATCGATTGTCGCAGTATTCGTCATCCTGGTCATCGTCACCATTGTCAAAGGGGTCAGAATCGTTCCCCAGGGTGACAAACATATCGTGCAAAGGCTGGGCAAATATCACTGCACCCTGAATCCCGGCTTGAATTATGTCGTCCCCTATATTGATTCCGTCGCCTACCGGTTGACCACCAAGGATATCGTCATGGACATTCCCTCCCAGGAAGTGATTACCCGGGACAATGCCGTGATCATTGCCAATGCCATTGCCTACATCAATATCGTCTCACCGGAAAAGGCGGTATACGGCGTGGAGAATTATGTCATTGCCATAGAGAAACTGATTCAGACGGCATTGCGCTCGATTATTGGCGAAATGAGTCTGGACGATGCGCTGTCCTCCCGGGAACACATCAAGGCCAAACTCAAAGAGGGAATTTCCGATGACATTGCCGATTGGGGAATTACCCTGAAGACCGTCGAAATTCAGGATATCAAGCCTTCCGATACCATGCAGGCATCGATGGAAGAGCAAGGCGCCGCGGAACGTGAACGCAGAGCCGCGGTCACCCGTGCCGAAGGGGCCAAGCAGGCCGCGATACTGGAAGCGGAGGGACGCCTGGAGGCATCGCGCCGCGATGCCAAGGCGAAAATTCTGCTTGCCGAAGGCAGCGCCAGAGCGATCGAGAATATTTCCTCGGCAATCAAGGAAAAAGAATTGCCGGCGACGTATTTACTGGGAGAAAAATACATCGAGGCGATGCGCGACCTTGCCGAATCCGACAACAGCAAGACCGTGGTCATACCCGCCGATCTGATTCAGGCGGTCAGGGGTATGATTTCCAGAGGCTAGTTGCAGCCATCCGGACCGGGCAGAGAGAGAGAAAAATCAAGGCGATGGCGGCCTGCCGCCATCAGGAAAAAAACAGCTGATCAAACCCGCAGAGCCTTGACCTGCTTCCGCAGTTCCCGGAGATCGGCGTCATTCGCCGACCTGCCGTAGCGTATTTTGATATACAGCGTGGTGATTGCAGATATCCTGTCGGCCAGTGCGGGTTTGGCGGTACTGGTCCGACGGGCAAAATCCACAGGACCTTCCCCGGCGTTTCTGGGCAGCGCGGCTTTTGCCAGTTTTCTGCAAAAGCGCTTGTAAACGCGCTGGGCCTGGTCCACAGGCTGTGTCCTGGCGCGCAGAATCACCCAGGCCAGCAAGGCGGTCAGCAGACCGGTGAATGCCACCAGCCAGTAAACCATGTCGCTGACATTGTCGATGCCCAGCGCGGACAAAAACTGCGACTGACGTGTACTGTTGTAGTTCAGTACCCAATGCTGCCAGGAATAGTCGACACTGTTCCAGAGAAATTTTCCCTGCTTCAGCCATCCGGCCAATACCCCGTAATTGGCGCCGGTCGAGGTGAAGCTGACCTCTCCGGTGGCGAGCTGCCGGGCGATATCGACATCCTGTTCGACCCGCTCCGGTGCAATGGCGGCGGTTGGATCCACCCTCACCCAGCCCCGTTTTTGCAGCCACACTTCCGCCCAGGCGTGAGCATTGGCCTGCCGGATTTCCAGAAAGTTGCCCAAGGCATTGTATACCCCTCCCTGGTAGCCATTGACCACCCTGGCGGGAATACCCGCACTGCGCATCAGATAGACGAATGCCGCTGCATAGTGGCCGCAGAAGCCGGCCCGGTACTTGAAGAGAAAATCCTCGATGGGCTTGTCGCCCATCAGTGGCGGAAAGAGTGTATAAAAGAAGCCGTCCTGATGAAAGTGGCGCAGCAGGTTTTGTATGTATTTCTCCGGGGCCTGATCATAGCCATGCAGGCGGGCGACCAGTTCACGGATTTTTTCTGAAGGCCTGCCGGGTAGTTGCAGGTTTTCGCGGTATTCGGTTTTCGTGATATAGCCGGTATTATAGGATGGATAGGAAGTGATTTTGTACTCGGCGCGTTGATCGAAGCGGTCTCTGGTCAGCAGCTGATAATTGGCGTTTCTGCGCAGTGGCATGGAAAAATCCGCCGGCATGTCCAGGGCAAATACCCAGTCGTTGGCCTGTGGTTCCATCATCAGGGTATAGCGATAAGGGGCGCCGAAGAACTTTGGCCGGTCGAGAAATTTGCCATAAAAGAGGTTCCCCGACTGTGTCCAGCGCTTGCCGTCGGTGAAGGTCAGTACCGGACCACGCCAGTAGCGCTGATTCGGTGGTGGTACGGCACCGCTGAATTTGACCCGGAAAACCAGTTCCGGGGACATGCCAAGTCTGCTGATGGAGCCCGGTTCCATGCTGTCGCTCAAACCGCTGCTGGCGGCATGTTGCTCGTCGAACATCATCCAGCGCGGGGATTCCACCCGGGGGAACAGGATAAAGATGACCATCATCATGGGCATCGCCTGCAGGACGATCACCGCTGCCGCCTTCAGGGAAGCGAAAGTCTTCGGTGTCCGGCTGTTGATGCAGATCAGCGTGCCCAGCAAAACACAGCTGACGGCAATGATGTAGGCAGCCATGAAGATATTCTGAAAATACAGAAACTGCGTCGCGGCAACGATGAAGGCCAGATAGATGGCCAGATAGATATCACGCTGTTTTTTTGTTTCCAGCAGTTTCAGGCCCAGCGCGGTGATGAACAGACTGGTGCCGGCATCGCGGCCGAGTATGCCCTGGTGTTGGGAGACGATCAGCAGGATGCCGGTCAGGGTGATGAGAAACAGCCCGACACGGCCGGGCAGCCAGGTTTTCTTCCACACCGCCAGCAGACGCCAGCCCAGCAGCAGGGTAAAGAAAGCGAACAGCGGCGCGGGGATATGTGTGATGTGGGGCAGTGCAATCAGGCCGATAGATGCCAGTAGAAACAATAATACATGGTTGTTGATTTCGCTGATCTGCATGATTCCGGGCTAGAACAGCGCCATCGCTTCCAGACATTTACGGCAATGCGCAGGTCCGGAACCGGGTTGCAAAGTAAAACCGGGAAGCCTGAAGCCAAAGACCATGCCGGCCTGGTCGGCATCGATGACCCAGCGGCACAGCTGGCTCAGGCGTTGCTCGTTATGGTCTGACCTGGTGGCGGCATAATCCAGCCAGATTTCCTGCGAAGCGCCACCGTCGCTGTATTGCTTGCTGTACAGTCCCTGCCCTTTGGCGAATGCCTGCCAGTGTATGCGGCGTATCGGGTCGCCGGACTGATATTCCTGCAGGCCGTGGAAATCGTCGTTGCCCTGGCTGCGGGAACCGTTGTCGGAGCCAGATTCCCCGCTGCCTGGCCAGATGCTGCCGGTTTCCGCCGGTTGTGGATAGACCAGAATTTTGGCATTGAAGTTGACCGGCGCCCAGGCGCGAAACAGCCCCAGGGGAAAATAACTGTAAAATGTGACTGGCGGCAGGCGATGCCAGCCGCGTTGCCGTGTCCCGGAATGCAGCGTGATCCGGACTTTCTGCCGGGGCCCTATATCGGTTTTCCTGGCATCCCGGCCGGCAATCCGCAAATGCAGGTTATAGCGATGATACTCGCCGGGGTTGTCGATATAAACAGTGAATGCAGCGTCAGCGCCGGCAAAAACGGCCGGGCTTTTGCCGGCGCTGACCACCAGCCCGACCAGCGACCTGAAATTGTGCAGGATGGTGAGTATGAAGATGCTGGCCAGCAGGAAAGTCAGCATATAGGCCAGGTTGTTGTTATAGATGAAAGCGATCAGCAGCAGTACCGCGATCAACAGTACGAAGCCAAGGCCAGTTTTGCTCGGCAGGATGAAAATACGTCGGTGGCTGAGCAATACCGGTCTATCGATGGGTTTTTCACCTTCCAGGAAGCGGCGCAGACGAAACCGTTCCTTCAGAGTCAACGCGGTACTCAAGGGATCGCAACCTGTTCCAGAATGGCCGCCACGGCAGCCGTGGAATCGGTATTGCCCGGGCTGAGGCGATGTCCGGCAACCGCGGCAAGGACCGTCTGTATATCTTCCGGAAGCACGGCATCACGCTGTTGCATATAGGCCCAGGCCTTGGCGGCGGTCAATAATGACAGCCCGGCCCGGGGGGACAGGCCGCAGTGGTAATCGGTGCATTCCCGGGTGAAATCCAGGATCGCCTGAAGGTAATCCAGCAGCGCGCTGGAAGTGTGCACGGCAGCGACCTGGTTCTGCATTTGCCGCAACTGATCTGGCGTCAGGCGGGTTGGCTGGTTTTCTATCAGCGTGTGCCGATCCTGTCCGGTCAGCAATGCCCGTTCGGCTGCCCGGCAGGGATAACCCAGCGTGATACGCATCAGAAACCGGTCCAGCTGGGACTCCGGCAGAGGAAAGGTTCCCAGCTGATGGGAGGGGTTTTGCGTCGCGATAACGAAAAAGGGTCGGGGCAGTTGATAGGTCGCTGCATCGACGGTGACCTGTTTTTCCTCCATGGCTTCCAGCAATGCACTCTGCGCCTTGGGCGTGGCGCGGTTGATTTCATCGGCGAGGATCATTTGTTTGAACAGCGGACCGGGATGGAAGCTGAAGTCGTGTCTGTCGGGATCGAAAATCGAACTGCCAATGATGTCGGCGGGCAACAGGTCGCTGGTGAACTGGATGCGCTGACAGTCCAGGCCCAGCAGTTTTGCCAGGGTATGGGCCAGCGTGGTCTTGCCAACGCCTGGGATGTCCTCGATCAGCAGGTGTCCCTGCGCCAGCAGACAGCACATGGCCAGACGCAATTGCTGTTCCTTGCCCAGAATGATCTGGTTGGCATTGTCCAGAAGATCATTTAATGCGTTGTGCATGATTCCATTTGTAGTCCTGACAGAAAAGAAGCGGCTGTTGCTGCTGAAAAATTATCCCCCCTGAGAAGGCAGTATATAGGATGTTGGAAAAAT
>JAJRWJ010000432.1 GCA_024276805.1 Gammaproteobacteria bacterium | reverse complement strand
GCCCTGCTGAAATCGATGAATCAACGCGCAAAAACGCAACTGCGCTTGCAGGAAACCGTGGAAAGTCTTTCCATCGTCGCCATCACCACTTATGTTTCCACACTGGTGGGTTCTCTGGCGCGCGCCGCCCAGGCCGCAGGCTGGCCCGTCAACCCGGACATCATCACCGGGGTCTCCATTCCGGTGATCCTGCTGGCTGTCGCGATCAGTGTGCGCAGGATTCACAACATGATACTGAAACCGGAAGATTGACCACCGTTGGGCATCGCAAACTCAGCCTGCGCCATGGGATCCAGCTCGCCAATGCAATGACCCGGATAGTGGAAGACCGGTTCGATGCCCGAGTTCGTTCTGCTTGACAGGTTTATCAAGATCTACATTGTCGCCTGTCTTGCAGGTGACTGTTCAACATTATCTTTACCGAGGAAACAAGAATATGAAAATTGCCATGATAGGTTTGGGTAAGATGGGAGCGAACATGAGCAGACGCCTGCTCGGTGCCGGGCATGAAGTCGCCGTCTTTGACCTCAATCCCGGGAATGTAGCGCAGTTGACCGCGGAGGGCGCCGATGGCGCGGCGTCTCTTGATGATCTGGTGAGCCGATTGCCGAAGCCGCGTGCGGTGTGGATGATGGTGCCGGCGGGTGACGTGGTGGAAAAAACTGTGCTTTCCCTGGCTGAAATTCTGGAACCCGGTGACACCATCATCGATGGTGGAAATTCCTATTTCAAGGATGACATTCGCCGTGCCGGGCTCTTGCAGGCACGCGGCATCCATTATCTGGATGTCGGCACCAGCGGTGGGACCTGGGGATTGCAGCGTGGTTATTCCCTGATGATAGGCGGAGAAAAAGACCCCGTGCAATGGCTTGAACCTATCTTCGCCGCACTGGCCCCCGGACGTGGCGATATTCCCTCGACACCGGGCAGGGATGATTCCATCAGTACTGCCGAGCTGGGCTATTTGCACTGCGGACCGACAGGTGCCGGACATTTCGTCAAGATGGTACACAATGGTATCGAATATGGGTTGATGCAGGCTTATGCGGAAGGCTTCGATATTCTGCGTGGCGCGGCATCCGAGTCGCTTCCGGAAGCCTGTCGCTATAATCTGCAATGCAGCGAAATAGCCGAGCTATGGCGGCGCGGCAGCGTCATTGGCTCCTGGCTGCTGGACCTGACTGCGCAGGCGCTGAGCGAAGATCCGGAATTGTCCGGTTATACCGGCTATGTCACCGATTCCGGCGAGGGACGCTGGACAGTGCAGGCGGCTGTCGAGGAAGCGGTATCCGCCGAAGTGTTGACTGCCGCACTTTTTGCCCGTTTCCGCTCCCGTCAGGAGCATACCTTCGGTGAGAAAATGCTGTCGGCGATGCGTCAGCAATTTGGTGGTCATATCGAAGCCGGCAAGGATCGTTAATCATGAGCATCGATATCCAGGCGGTTGCGACGCAGTCGTGCGAAGCGGCGTTATGCACTGCCGAACCCAGTGTGTTGGTTATCTTCGGGGCGACGGGTGACCTGACCCGGCGCAAGTTGATGTCGGCATTGTGTCATCTGCTGCACAGAGGGGAGCTTTCGGAAGCATCGCTGATACTCGGCGTCGACCGAGAACCGATGACTGACGATGCCTTCAGGGATTTGATGAAAACGGCTGTGCGCAAGGCGAAAGGGGAGCAGTTGTACGATGATGATGTCTGGCGGAAATTCGCCAGCAGGCTGCATTTTTTTGCCTGTGATCTGAAAGATTCAGAGGCTTACGCGGGACTGGCTGCGCGCATTCAGGAATTGCATGGCGACAGTCCGGGCAATCGTCTGTATTACTGTGCGACGCCACCGGCCCTGGTTCCTTGGATCGTCCATGGCATAGGCCGGGCGAATCTGGCCGATGAGACAGCGGGTTGGGCGAGAATCATCATCGAAAAACCTTTTGGCCATGACCTGGCTTCAGCGCGGGCGCTCAGTGAAACGGTCAGCACTGTGTTTGCCGAAAAGCAGATTTACCGGATCGATCATTACCTGGGCAAGGAAACGGTACAAAACATCCTGTTTTTCCGTTTTGGCAATGTACTCTTCGAACCGGTCTGGAACAGGAACAATATTGAGTATGTGGAAATCACCGCGGCGGAAACCCTGGGGGTTGGTCATCGTGCCGGATACTATGACAAAGCCGGCGCCCTGCGGGATATGGTGACCAACCATTTGATGCAGTTGCTGGGCCTGATCGCGATGGAGCCTCCCATCGCTTTTGATGCCGATGCGGTGCGTGACAAGAAAATCGAGGTGTGGCGTTCGATAAAACCAATGACAGCTGCACAAGTTGCAGAAAATACAGTACGCGGGCAGTATGCTGCCGGGCGGATTGACGATACTGCCGTGCCGGCCTATCGGGATGAACCCGGCATCGCCTCGGAATCGGACACCGAAACCTATGTTGCCGCCGAGTTTCGTATCGACAACTGGCGCTGGCAAGGTGTGCCGTTCTATCTGCGTACCGGCAAGCGCCTGGCGCGGGCCGTCACCGAACTCGCGGTACATTTCAAAAGGCCGCCACAGTCCCTGTTCGGTGACAAAAGCACACACATCGAACCGAATGTCATCGTTCTGCGTATTCAACCGGACGAAGGCATCGAAATCAGTTTTGATGCCAAACAGCCTGGCAGTGATATGCAAACCGCCAATGTGCGCATGGATTTTTCCTACCGACAGGCCTTTGACACGCG
>JAJRWJ010000431.1 GCA_024276805.1 Gammaproteobacteria bacterium | reverse complement strand
GCTATATTGACTTTAACTTGTATCGTCAATTCGTTCTCGGAACGGGTAATTATCTGCGCCATAACTGAAATATCCACCGCAATTTGATTTCAGTATGTTATAACACAATACTAGAAATAACATCAAATAAAGGCCTCACCCTTTCCAGACCTGTATATCTTAATACGCCAGTTCACAAAATCTGACAATATCGTCATTGAAGTCTTGCTTTCCTGAACGGGATAACATCCTTTTTTCACAGGATAAGCAGTTCTGGATAATTCTGATGAATAAGTTGCAGGTTACTGTTGCCCAAAAATTTTGACAAACTTGTGATTGGAAAGCGTAACGTCAGGTCTCTTAATTCAAACTTTACACTGGTTCACTCTTTTCAAATTGTCGCACCGCCCGACTAATCTCATACAAAGGCCTTAGCATGAAGGTCAGTTTCGCACCTTATTTTATGTTGTATTAACCTCTTCACAGATATATATCTTCTCGCCCGTCACATCTTGAAGTACCGTGGTATAAAGCACCTGCAAATTCTATTCGTAAGGGCCTAGCCATACTTGATCCTCCTTCGAAGAAACCAACTGTTTGGCCTTCGTGTTAATGTTAATGCCATGGTTAGCTTCATTTGCTTATTTTCCCCTTGATCCACGCAGGGTCTCTGCACATTGGCAGTACTGCAACAACAGATGCAACTTGTTCATCGATATCATAGTAAATAGCGTATGGAAATCACTTTGATAGCATTCGGTAATAGCCAAACTTTTTGATGTGTACACCTGCAAAAGTTACCAATGCCTCTATATCCGATAGAAGGCTATCCCAAAAATAACCTCCAACATCAACCTCCTGTTCCTCATAGAAGTCCCTCCCCTCTTCAAGATCTTTTGCAGCATCGGACAGTATCTGAATACGTTTTATATCTATTATATTTGGATTTCACTTCTTCGATGGAGAGGAACTCGGCTGTACCGTCTTCAATCTTCGTTTTTCGACCTGCCAGAATATCCCCATGCCATTCAGGCGATTCGATTTCAGGCTCCTCATGAATGAGCGAATCCCATATGGCCTCCATAGTCTGAAGGCGTTCAATCTTACTCATCCTGTTTATTTCAAGTATACTCATCATATTACCTCTTTCATTGGAACTGGGGGATTTAGGAAGCTAACAAGCTATTCTCCTTATACGCCAGTTCACAAAATCTGACAATATCGTCATTGAAGCTCAGATGCCATTGCCCTGGTCCTTGCTGTAGCTGTCTTCGATCTCGCAGCCGTCCAGTTCCGGGATTGACTGCTCCGGACACTGGATACCCGCCTCGTTCAGTACCTGCTTCATGGTTTCCAGCTGCTTGTCCATCAGGTGTATATGGTCCAGCATATGGTTGATGGCATAGGCGACCGGGTCGGGCATGTCGGATGTTGCGCCATAGGCGTCGAAACCCATTTTAGTGGCGATTGCCTCGCGCTTGGCGGCGGCCTTTTTTGCCGTGGCATCGATGATATGTCCTGGAATGCCCACCACTGTCGCGCCCGCCGGCACCGGCTTCAGCACCACGGAATTGGAACCCACCCTGGCACCTTCACCAATTTCGATGGGTCCCAGCACTTTGGCGCCGGCGCCAATGACCACGCCGTCGTGCAGGGTTGGATGACGTTTGCCCTTGTTCCAGGTGGTTCCACCCAGGGTCACACCATGGTACAGTGTGCAGTCATCGCCGATAATCGCCGTTTCACCGATCACCACACCCATGCCATGATCGATGAAAAAACGCCTGCCTATGCTCGCACCTGGATGTATTTCGATACCGGTCAGCCAGCGGGCGATATGGGAGATGAAGCGCGCCAGCCAGCGCAGCCCGATGCGCCACAGAAAATGACTGAGACGGTGAATCAGCACGGCATGGAAACCGGGATAGGCGGTGATTACTTCGAAGACTGTCTGTGCCGCCGGATCACGGTCGAAAACACAGCTGATATCCTCTTTGATGCGGGTGATTTGCTTAACCATTTTTCTTGTTGCCTTGGGACATGGTCAGAATGCCTCTCAGTATATCCAGCTCTTTACTGCTCGGCTGGGCTCGGTTGTAGATTCTGCGCAAGCGGCGCATGATGGATCTGGACTTGTCCGGATGTATGAAACCGATATCGGTCAGGGCCTGATGCAAGTGCTGGTAGAACAATTCCATCTGTGCGGCATTGGCCTGCGGCTCGGTATCGATCGCGACTCTGTCTGCCTGGTCACCGGCGGCCATGAACAGTTCGTAGCAGACCAACTGTACCGCCGCTGCCAGATTCAGGGAGCTGTAGGCCGGATTGCAGGGGATCTTCAACAGATAACGACAAAGATCCAGTTCATGATTTTTCAACCCGGAATTTTCCCGGCCAAAAACGATGGCGACCTGCTTGTACTGCGCTTCGATGGCCAGCAGCCCGGCACATTCGCGGGGCGTCACTTCCGGCCAGCTGATGGTTCTGGAACGGGCGCTGGCGCCTATGACCATCTGGCAGTCGGCGATGGCCTCCTGCAGGGTAGCGCAAACTGTCGCTGCGGCCAGCAGCTCATCGGCGCCGGAGGCCCTGGCGGTGGCATCGGCATGAGGAAAGATCTTTGGCGCCACCAGAGTCAGACTGGTCATGTTCATGTTTTTCATGGCTCTGGCAACGGCGCCGATATTTCCCGGATGGGAGGTTTCCACCAGCACGATTCTGATATTTGCAAGCAAGATGATCCTCTGTTGGCGAGCCAGGCTGGCTGTTGAGAAAAAACCCAAATTTTAACAAAGATTTGTTATTCTATTATGTTTAATCACCACCTCTGCAATCCATTTCTATGCATCCAATGCTCAACATCGCCATCCGGGCGGCGCGAAGCGCCGGCGATATACTGATTCGCTCCCTGGACAATGTCGGCAAACTGCGCATCGACCAGAAAAGCAAAAACGATTATGCTTCGGAAGTCGATCGCCTGGCGGAACAGTAAATCATCCAGATCATTCACAAGGCCTTTCCGGATCACGCCATTCTCGCCGAAGAAAGCGGCATGCATCCGGGCAACGACTATGTCTGGGTGATCGATCCACTGGATGGCACGACCAATTTTTTACATGGCTTCCCGCAGTTTTCCGTTTCCATCGCGCTGAAGCACAAGGCTAGAATCCAAGTGGCCGTGGTCTACGATCCGCTCCGCGATGAATTGTTTACCGCCAGCCGCGGCAATGGAGCGATGCTCAACAGCCGCCGTATCCGGGTTGCCCGACAGAGCAGTTTCAAGGGCGCCCTCTTGGGCACCGGCTTTCCGTTCAAAAAGCATCGACATCTGGATGCCTATCTGGCGATGTTCCGCGCGGTGTTTACCGATTCCGCGGGAATCCGCAGGGCCGGTTCCGCGGCACTGGACCTGGCCTACGTGGCTGCCGGCAGGCTGGACGGGTTCTGGGAAATCGGACTGCATGAATGGGATATGGCCGCTGGTATCCTGTTGATTCAGGAAGCCGGCGGCGTGATCACCGATTTTTCCTTCAACGACCGCTACCTGGCCAGCGGCAACATCATCGCCGGCAATCCGAAAATGCATCAGTTGATCTACCAGGCCATTAACCCGCATGTCACGGAAGATCTGAGCTGATGCCTGCAGCGTAAATGCTATCCTGATCGAGCAGCAGCCAGCGCCCGTTGTGTCGTTTTTATGGGCAGAGGATTGACGGTATCCCCGAAGCGGGGGCACGAGCAGGTTGATGCAAGGCAATGCCTCCCAACAACTTCGAACCTTTGACATTGTTGGGGTTCCTGTCGTCACCCCAACCCACATCGATCAACAGCCATGCCGCAGCGGGTTGAAAACGAGAAATCCTGTCTATCCTGAGATAATCCAGGTACTGTCTAGCCATTCATGAACAACGCCTACAGCAGCTCCAGAGCCAGCATCACGGCATCTTCCCGGGTGCCATCGGCCGCCGGATAATAGTCTTTGCGCATGCCGATTTCGTTGAAACCCATTTTTTTATACAGGGCGATGGCCGCGGTGTTGCTCGGCCGCACCTCCAGGAACATGCTCAGAGCTCTTTTTTCCTGTGCGATGTCGATCAGTTTTTCCATCATTCTGCGACCGTAGCCCTGGCCGTGGACTTTTGGCGACAGATAGATATTCATGATATGCGCCTCGCCGGCGGCAATGGAGAGTATGCCATAGCCGATCACGCCTTCCTGCGCATCTTCGCAGACCCAGCAGCTGTAACCGATTTTAAAGCAGTCCCGGAATATGTTTTCACTCCAGGGATAGTTGTAGACCTGCTGTTCGATGGCGATGACCGCCGGCAAATCGTTCTGTGTCATTCTTCTGAAACGCAGCAGATCGATGGCTTTTACAGAATCCGGAAACACTTTGGCAAAAAACTCGCGATCGGCATCGTAGAAAATCAGGCTTTTTACTTTATCGATGATATTGTACATAAAACAGTTTCGAAACTCGTTTTCTCAGTGGCTGTTCCGCTCTAATTATCTAGCGCAAACAGCATGACCAGGTGGCGGCAAGGGTTTCTCCCGTTGATGGAAACGACAATCAATCCTGCAACTCCCGATAGAGCCGGTCAGCCATCTGCAGGTCGTTCCAGGCCTTGCGCTTTTCCAGTGGCGATCTTAACAGATAGGCGGGGTGATAGACCACGACGACGGGGATTTTATCCAGATAATGGACTGTGCCGCGCAGCCTGCCCAGCGGCGTATCGGTTTTCAGCAACTGCTGTGCGGCTATCCGTCCCACCGCGAGGATGATCTTCGGCCTGATCAAGGCAATCTGGCGCTGCAGATAGGGTTGACAGGCCGCCACCTCCTCGGCCCTGGGATCCCGGTTGTTGGGCGGACGGCATTTGAGAATATTGGCGATAAACACCTCTTCCCTGCTCAGTCCCAGCGCCCTGAGCATCTCTGTCAACAACAATCCGGCCTTACCGACAAAGGGTTTGCCCTGCTGGTCTTCGCTCTGCCCGGGCGCCTCGCCGATCAGCATCCAGTCGGCATTTCTGTTGCCCGTGCCAAACACCGTTTGCGTGCGGGTCTCTGCCAACGGGCAAAGTTGACAACCGGCAACCTCCTGCTCGAGCTGCCGCCATGCCTGCTGAACAGCCTCGACATCCTCTGGCTGCTGTTCGGCCGGCGCGGCCCCGGGCACGTCAGGCTGCTGTTGTGCAACAGGCGGCTGTTCGGCGACAGCATCACGGGGCACCCAGACATCGATGCCCATGGCCTGTAGATACTGCAACCGCTGCGCATCATCCATCGGTGCCACTCCCGGTCTGTGTCATTCCACGGAAATCATACATCTCCCTGCTGTGCAGGGCTGCCCTGGGGTACGCTCTTCTGCAGCTTGTTCACGGCATTGATAAAGGCCTTTGCCGAGGCAATGACGATATCGGTATCGGCGCCCAGGCCGTTGACGATCCGCCCCCCTTTTTCCAGGCGCACGGTGACCTCGCCCTGGGCATCGGTACCGCTGGTGATATTGTTCACCGAATACAGCTGCAGATCGGCCTTCGATCCGACCAGATTTTCGATCGCTTTCAGGCTGGCGTCGACCACCCCGCCGCCGCTGGCAGTGCTGGTCAATTCCTCGTTGTCGATGCGCAAGGTTACGCTGGCCTTGGGTGTTTCCCCGGTTTCCGCGCAGACTTTCAGGGAAATCAGCTTGATCCGTTCGTCTTCCGCATCGAATCCCGCTTCGGAAATCAGCGCCTGCAAATCCTCGTCATAGATTTCATGTTTCTTGTCCGCCAACTGCTTGAAGCGGAAAAAAGCGTCGTTGAGCTCCTCTTCCGAGGCAAAATCAACCCCCAGTTCCTGCAGGCGACTCTTGAAGGCATTTCTCCCGGAGTGCTTGCCCAGCACCATGCGATTGGCCGACCAGCCAACATCTTCGGCACGCATGATTTCATAGGTCTCGCGGCTCTTCAGGACACCATCCTGATGTATGCCGGACTCATGGGCAAAGGCATTGGCGCCGACGATGGCCTTGTTGGGCTGCACGGGAAACCCGGTAATCGTCGAAACCAGCTTGGAGCAGGCCACGATCTCCCGGGTATCCAGATCGGTCTGACAGGGAAACACGTCCTTGCGGGTGCGCACCGCCATGACCACCTCTTCCAGCGATGCGTTACCGGCGCGTTCACCCAGGCCATTGATGGTGCATTCCACCTGTCTGGCGCCATGCAAGACCGCCGACAGCGAATTGGCCACCGCCAGCCCCAGATCGTTATGACAATGCACGGAAAACACCGCCTTGTCGGAATTGGGTATGCGCTGCAACAAATTGCCGATCATCGCCCCAAACTGTGCCGGCACACTGTAGCCGACAGTATCGGGAATGTTCAACGTGGTGGCGCCGGCATCGATCACCGCCTCCAGAATCCGGCACAGAAAATCCTCTTCGGAGCGGCCGGCATCTTCCGGGGAAAATTCGACGTTGTCGGTATATTGCAATGCCCGCTTGACCGCCCTGACCGCATACTCGATCACCTGCTCCGGCTGCATCTGCAGTTTCATTTTCATATGGATCGGAGAAGTCGCGATAAAGGTATGAATGCGCGCTCTTTCCGCCCCCTGCAAAGCCTGCCCGGCACGGTCGATGTCTTTGTCCAGCGCCCTGGCCAGACCACAGACGACACTGTCTTTGACGGCCCCGGCAACCGCCTGCACCGCTTCGAAATCACCAGGGCTGGCGGCCGGAAACCCCGCTTCGATGACATCCACGCGCAGGCGTTCCAGCGCCTTGGCAATACGCACTTTTTCATCACGGGTCATCGATGCGCCGGGACTCTGCTCGCCATCGCGCAGCGTGGTATCGAATATAATCAATTTATCTTTCATGGGAAACTCCATTCCAGAAGGTGCATCACCAGTAAGCGATGCTGTTGGCAAAAGGAAACGACAGACGGAAGAAGAATTGGATAGTGATGCCCGTCAGGGCAGCAATCGCAAGAGCAGACCCGGCAATGCGCCTGGGGATATACTGCCGGATGCTGACAGCATGTGCTGGATGAAGTGATTCTGGAGATTCATAACTGGCAACTATACGCCAATGGCCCGGCTCTCTCAAGGGGGTTTAAAGTTTTCTGGTCTGTCTTTTTCGTCTGCGCAGAACCAGCGTCAGCAGCGGGCCCGATATCGCATAACCCATAAACAGGATGAACAGCATATTATGCGGCTGCGCCATGATGAACGCGATACCCAGCATCACGGCAATGGCCACGACGAACGATACCTTGCCCCGAAAATCGATATCCTTGAAGCTGTAGTAACGAAAATTGCTCACCATCAACAGGCCGGTGGGAATGGTCAACACGATGGCCGCATAGTGTATGGCCTGGGTATTGTAACCATGCTCCAGATTGATCCAGACAAAACCGGCCAGAATGGCTGCCGCGGCAGGACTGGGCAGGCCCTGAAAATAACGCTTGTCGGCCGATGCCACCTGGGTATTGAAACGGGCCAGGCGCAGTGCTCCGCCTGCGGTATGCACAAACGCGGCAAACAGGCCCAGCTTGCCCATCGAGGAAAAGGCCCAGAGATACATGACCAGCGCCGGCGCCACGCCGAATGACACCATATCCGACAGACTGTCGTATTCCACGCCGAAGGCGCTCTGGGTATTGGTCAGGCGCGCCACCCGGCCATCCAGGCCGTCCAGTATCATGGCTACGAAAATGGCCACCGCGGCAATCTCGAAACGCCCGTGAATCGCCGCGATGATCGCGTAAAAGCCGGCAAACAATGCACCGGTGGTAAACAAATTCGGCAATAAATAGATGCCTCGCCGCGGTTTCGCGGCGTTTCTGTTGCTCATGTCTGCTGATCCTGGCTGTTAATCATCGACTGTATTGTAAACATTTTTAGCATCACCAGAAAGTAAAAAGCCCACTGCCGGAGCCGACGGCTCGGCTCCGGCAGTGGGCTGGCACCACCATAGCGGCCATGGCCGCCGTCAGTTCTTGCTTTTGTCGACGATTTTATTGGCTTTGATCCAGGGCATCATGTCACGCAATTGCGTACCCACTTCCTCGATCTGATGCTCACGGCCCAAACGGCGTTTTGCCTTCATGCTCGCCATTCCGGCCTTGTTTTCCAGGATGAATTCCCTGGCGAATTCACCAGACTGGATTTCACCGAGTATCTTCGCCATTTCCACCTTGGTCTCCTCGGTGATGATCCGCGGACCACGCGTCAAATCACCGTATTCGGCGGTATTGGAAATGGAATAGCGCATGTTGGCAATGCCGCCTTCATACATCAGATCAACGATCAGCTTCAATTCATGCAGACACTCGAAATAGGCCATCTCCGGCGCGTAACCAGCCTCCACCAACGTTTCGAAGCCCGCCTGAACCAGTGCTGTCGCACCACCGCACAGCACCGCCTGCTCGCCAAACAAATCGGTTTCCGTCTCTTCCCGGAAGGTGGTTTCGATCACGCCGGCGCGGCCGCCGCCATTGGCCGACGCATAGGACAGCGCAATGTCCTTGGCCTGACCACTGGCATCCTGGTAGATGGCGATCAGGGAAGGCACACCACCGCCCTGGGTATAGGTGGAACGCACCAGATGTCCCGGCCCCTTCGGCGCGATCATG
>JAJRWJ010000430.1 GCA_024276805.1 Gammaproteobacteria bacterium | reverse complement strand
TCAGCTGGAGCAGCTCATCGATCAGCAAAGCCAGGCGTTACTGGCGCTGCATTTGCAGCCCAGACAGCGGGTCGGCATTTATCTGCCCAAACAGCTGGAAACGGCCAGCAGTTTTTTTGCCGTTGCCAAAGCTGGCGGCGTATTTGTACCGATCAACCCGGTATTGAAAGCGCCACAGGTCAGCTATATATTACAGGATTGCAATGTGCAGATCCTGATCACGGCAAAAAGCCGCCTGCAAGGCCTCGTCGATGTGCTGGAAGGCTGCCCGGCTTTACACAGCATTATCCTGGTGGATTCCGACGTTCCTGATTTACCCGCCTCTGTGCCGCAAAAACTGTACAGCTGGCAGGACTTTCTTGCGTCGACGTCGCGACGGCTGCCCCTGCCGCCGGGCATCGATGCCGATATGGCCGCCATTCTGTACACTTCCGGCAGCACCGGCAAGCCCAAAGGCGTGGTGCTTAGCCACCGGAATATCATCGAGGGCGGCAAAAGCGTCAATCAATATCTGGAGATCACCACTAAAGACCGGATTCTGGCCGTTTTACCCTTCAGCTTCGACTACGGTCTCAATCAGCTCATCAGCGCCATGCTGGCAGGCTGCTGCTGCGTGCTGCTGGACTATCTATTGCCGGGTGATGTCATCAAATCCCTGGTAAAATTCAAAATAACCGGCCTGGCTGCCGTACCACCGCTTTGGGCGCAGCTTGCCCAGCTGGACTGGCCGGCAGAAATCAACGGGCATTTGCGCTACATGACCAATTCCGGTGGAAAAATGCCGAAAACAGTATTGCAGGAACTGCGCGCAAAAGCCCCCGACAGTCGGTTTTTCCTGATGTATGGCCTGACCGAGGCCTTCCGCTCCACCTACCTGCCCCCTGAACAGATCGATCTCAGACCCGATTCCATGGGCAAGGCCATACCCAATGCGGAAGTCCTGGTGGTTCGGGAAGACGGCACGCCCTGCGCGCCTCATGAACCCGGCGAATTGGTACACCGGGGCACCCTGGTTGCGCTGGGCTACTGGAACGACCCGGAAAAAACCGCGGAACGCTTCAAACCGGCGCCCGGACAATTCCGGGAGCTGCCGATAACGGAGATCGCCGTCTGGTCAGGCGACACGGTCAGCCGGGACGAGGAAGGATTTCTTTATTTCGTCGGTCGACAGGATGACATGATCAAGACCTCCGGCTACCGCGTCAGTCCCACCGAAATAGAAGAAGTACTGTATGCCTCGGGAATTGTCAGAGAGGCCGCAGCGCTTGGCATTCCCCACGAAACGCTGGGACAGGCGATTGTTGTCATCGTCGTTCCCGAGCAGCATGACTTCGACGCACAGTCGCTGCTCAACGCCTGCAAAGCACAACTGCCAAATTTCATGGTCCCACATAAAATTGAAACGCTCCCCAGTCTGCCGAAAAACCCCAATGGCAAGATCAACCGAAAAGCCCTGGGGCAGCAATTCGCCAATATTTTTCAGCCATAAACAACTTCCATGAACAAGCCCGTTTTGCAACATCGCCCGGAAACCGCATTCAGGACTGTCGACGGCAGCCTGGTCTTTGCCGGCAAAAGCCTCCCCCGACTGGCGCAAATGGCAGGGCAAACGCCTTTCTATGCCTACAGCCGGAACCTGATGACCGAGCGTGTCGAGCGCCTGCGCCGGGACATGCCCGATGCGCTAAAGATCCACTATGCCATCAAGGCAAATCCCATGCCCGCGGTGGTGCAGCACATGGCGGATATAGTCGACGGTCTGGATGTCGCCTCGGCGAATGAAATGCTGGTGGCGCTCGATACAGGAATGCCGGCAGAAAACATCAGCATGGCCGGACCCGGCAAACGTCCGCTGGAATTGCTGCAGGCCATTGCCGCCGGCATCACCATTCATGTCGAATCACCGCATGAACTGGACAGCATCGCCAGACAGTCCGAACAATCGGGCCAGGCGGCGCACATCGCCATTCGCATCAATCCCGCCTTTGAACTGAAATCCTCGGGCATGAAAATGGGCGGCGGCGCCAAACAGTTTGGTATCGATGAAGAACTCGTTCCATCGGCGCTGCAACGCATCAAGGAGCTGGATCTCGATTTCAGGGGGTTTCATATTTTCAGCGGCTCCCAGAACCTGAAGCCCGCCGCCATCATCGAGGCCCAGCAAAAAAGCATGGCCCTCGCGGTCAGGCTTTCTGACTTCTGCCCCACACCGATCCGGAAACTCAATATTGGCGGAGGCTTCGGAATCCCCTATTTTCCTGGAGAAATGCCGCTCGATACCAGGAGCATTGGCGAGGCGCTGGCTGAGACAATGCGGGAGGCCGGAAACAGTATCCCAGAAGCGGAAATCATTATTGAACTGGGCCGCTATCTGGTAGGCGAAGCGGGTCTCTATGTGACCCGGATTATCGACAAAAAGGTTTCCAGGGGACAAGTCTTTCTCGTGACCGATGGCGGACTGAACCACCATCTGGCCGCATCCGGCAACTTCGGCCAGGTGATTCGCAAGAACTATCCCGTCGCCATTGGCAACAGAATGGACTGCCCCGAGAAAGAAACCGTCAACATCGTCGGCCCACTGTGTACCCCCCTGGATATTCTGGCGGACAAAATGGAACTCCCCAGGGCCGAGATTGGCGACCTGGTCATCATTTTCCAGTCCGGAGCCTATGGTTATACCGCCAGTCCGAGAGATTTCCTGAACCAGCCGGCAGCGCTGCAAATGCTGGTTTAAGGTGGTTTTACTCTTGGTCTGATTATCCAGTAGCTCGTCATGCCCACCGGGAAGCGGTCATCCGGCGGCGCCATGCAAGACCGAGGCAGGCACAGCTGGCATGACCAGTACAGCTGCCATTTTCCAGCGTACAGTACAGAACCATTCCGAGGTCATCTGCCCTCCGCACATCACATTATCGCCATATTGAGTCCTTTTTTGCCAATAACCGCGTTGAAAAAACCTTGCTGTAGCATGGCTATAGCAGCGGTTTTTCACCTTGCCCCCGACAAAAAACGAGCTGTCTGCCACCAGGCAGGCACGCCGAAAGGCAAAAATCCACATGCGGCGAGTATACAATCACCGTAGCTGTTAGAGCCATGACACGATCTTCGTCTGAATGGCCCGGCCTCAGGATTTATAGAATCAGCGCCCGGAAAAAGCCATGTCCAATTATACGAGAACAGCTTGGCTTTGCTATAAACAAATTAAATTACAATTATTTATCTGTCAGCAATGCTTTTTTCCAGCTACAATGATAGAATTTTAATATACTC
>JAJRWJ010000042.1 GCA_024276805.1 Gammaproteobacteria bacterium | reverse complement strand
CAGTTCAATCCCTTCGCCATGGATTTCAGTCTGCAGGGCTTCGAGCTTCAGGAAAAGAATGCCCGGCCATTCATCACTTTTGCTGAATTCTACGTCGATGTCGCGGTGCTCTCTTCCATTGGCCATTTTCTGCTGACCTTTGATGAAGTGCGCTTGTCCAGCCCGTTTGTCCATATAGAAAAACGTAAGGGTGGAGTATTCAATTTCGATGACCTGGCTGCTGCGGATGAGCAGGAGTCTCCTGAACAGGATACTGGTGAAATCTTTCCGGTCAAAATAGACAACCTGATACTGGAAGGTGGCAAAGTCACCTGGCAGGACAGTGCTCGCACCAAGCCGGTGACGGAGGTGATTTCTCCACTCGATCTCAAAATCGCCAACTTCACTACGGTCATCGATGAGCGGGCGACAGTGGGTTTTTCCGCCCACCTGGATTCGGGGGGGGATATCCAGTGGCAAGGGAAAATGTCCGTGTACCCGCTGTATTCCAAGGGTCATGTGAGAATGGAAAATATCGATACCCACCGATTGTGGCAGCTGTTTCTGCAGAAAGCGGTGCGCTTCGAATTGCAGCGGGGGGAGAAGATCGTCGATTTCGACTACCTGTTTCGTTATCGTGATGATCAGCCGGATCTGCAGTTGACTAATGGCAGCTTCCTGTTGAATGATTTCGCCCTGATGAGAAAGGGGGAAACCAGACCGGTCATCAACCTTGCCAGTCTCGCACTGCAGGGAGTCAGCTTCGATCTGCTGGATCAGCGTCTCGCCATTGCCGCGATCACCTCCAGTGGCGGCCGCTTGATGACCTGGCTGGACAAGTCGGGTGCAATCAATTACCGGGAACTGTTCGCATCGGAAGAACGGCCAGCCAGTGTTTCCCGACAGCGGCAAACCGGAATGGCGAAAGATCAAGCGGCTGCTTCCTGGAAGGTGTCAGTCGATTCCATTGTCCTGCACGATTATGCAGTGAATTTTCAGGAACAGGGGCGAATGCAGCCGGTTATCGAGATACCGGATTTTGCCGTCAACAGGGTGGATTTCGATGCCGGCCGGCAACGACTTGCCATTGCTTCGCTGATGCTGAAGCATGCCGGTTTCAAAGCATGGCTGGATGCCAGGGGGGTATTGAACTATCAGACCATCTTTGCTGCAGATGCCACCAGGAATACCGAACAGCAGGCGCCTGTCGGAGCAGCGGTGGTTTCCGGTAAAGATGATGCCTCGGGCACGGTAAAAGCGGTTGACGGAAAAAAAGACAAGGCCGGCAGTGCGCGCCCGTTTCTGATGCAGATCGGCAAAATTTCCCTGCAGAGTCTGTCGGTCGATTTTACCGATAGAACCCTGGACAAACCTTTCGTTGTTCACCTTGCACCGATGAATCTTAAATTGTCCGGATTCAGCTCCAGGCCGGGGGCAAAACTGCCACTGCAATTCAGTACCGGTGTCGACAAGGACGGCAAAATCGCAGTGCAGGGGGATCTGGTCATCGAGCCCATGTCTGCTGATTTACGTCTGAAGATAGAACTGGTCGCCTTGAAGCCATTGCAGCCCTATGTGGAAAAATATGCCCATCTGGACATCATCGGCGGTCATTTCAACGCCTCGGGCAGCCTGTCTCTCGGCATGGCTGAAAACGATGCCCTGAATGTGAAATTTCAGGGTGATAGCAATATCGACCGGTTGCATACCAGGGACCAGTTGTCCAACAGGGATTTCCTGAAATGGCGGGACCTGCGGCTGAAAGGAATCAACGTTGGTTTGCAGCCGGTAAGATTCACCAGCACGGAAATCCAGCTGCTCAACCCCTATGCCAGGGTGGTGATCAATAAAGACGGCTCGATGAATATCGACGATATCATCGTCAAGAACAGTGGACAAGCGGTTGATGCCGGAGAACCGGCACAGATACCTGCCGGAAATGACAAGGAATCAGCTCCACCCTATTACCGGATCAAGGAATTCAGGATCACCGGGGGCGCATCGGATTTTTCGGATTATTCATTGATCCTGCCCTTTGTCGCGAAAATCGACAAGCTGAATGGTGAGCTGCGAGGTCTTTCTTCAGAAAAGCAGGCCGTGGCATCCCTGTCCTTGCATGGTGAGGCTTTTCAGTTGTCACCGGTGGATATTACCGGAAAATTCAGCCCCGGCAGCGGGGATGGCGAAATCAGGCTGGATTTCCAAAGCATGCCCCTGCCGCTGGTCAGCCCTTATATGGCCGATTTTGCCGGCTACAAGATCGAAGAGGGCAAAATGTCGGTGCAACTGCACTACAAGGTTGCCAAGGGCCAGTTGCAGGCGGAAAACAACCTGGTCATCGATCACTTGACCCTGGGGGACAAAGTTGAAAATCCCCATGCGGTGTCACTGCCATTGGGACTTGCGATCGCTCTGCTGAAGGATTCCAGGGGCAAAATAGAGCTGAATCTGCCCGTCAGCGGCAATGTCGATGATCCCGAATTCAAAGTGGGATCGCTGCTCGTCGATGCCCTGGTCAATGTCCTGAGCAAAATAGTCACGTCACCGTTCACGGCCATTGCGGCACTTGTTGGTAGCGATGAGGATCTGAGCTACGTCAGTTTCGCTGCCGGCAGCAGCGAGCTGCAACGGGAACAAACCGGGAAGCTGGATGCCCTGGCCAAAGCACTGCGGGAGCGTCCGAAATTACGTGTCGCCATCAAGGGAGAAGCCTATCAGGAAGAGGATTGGCCAGCCATCAGGGAGCAGGCGCTGCATGATCATTTAAAAGCACTGCATGCCGCGAAGTTGCAAAAAAAGGGTGAGAAAATCCGTCCGGAATATGTCGTTTTGTCGGAGGATGAGTATAAACATCTTCTGGCGGAGCAATTTATAGAAAAATATCCACATCTGGCGGAATGGTCCATTTTTGGTAATCCAAAACTGAAGGATCCCGATGCTGGTGATTTTTACCAGTTGGCCAGGCGGACACTCGCCGCGACTATTCCTCCAGACCGGCAGCGACTGAACGATCTGGCAAAAAACAGGGCGCGAGCCATTGCGCAGCATTTGCTCGAGCAGGGAATACCCGGCGAGCGTGTTTTTTTGCTCGATACGAAAGTTGTTACCCGGCCCGCGAAAAATGGGTTAAGATCGGAATTGTCATTGCAGGCGTCCTGAAACGATGGCGGAAGACGATGCCATGGAGTTTGGAATCGTCCAGGCGGCAGGATATTTGATTTTTTCCTGGAGTAAACAGCTTCAGCTATTTTCATACGGCAATAGATGAAGCTATTGGACTCCAGGTAATCCTTCATCTGTTGAGCGCGGCACATTGCGTTTCCTGCGAATATGGTTTTTCAAATGCGACAAGGCAGAAGTAGCATGAAAACAATCCTGCCGGAGTGTATGGCACATTGAAAAAGGAGCAAGCAAATAATCCTGGCGACGCTCAGGAGACCAGGATCGATCCCCGGCTCGATTCCAGCAGGACCGCCAGATTCGACTGGGGAAAAACTGAGAAGAAGCCCATCGAAGTGGGCACTGTCCTGAACGACCGATTCGTGCTGGAGGAGTTTATTGCCGCTGGCGGCATGGGGGTGGTGTACAAGGCGAAGGATCTGCGCAAGGTGGAGGCGATGGATCGTCATCCCTATGTGGCGATCAAGGTTCTCAGTGAGGATTTCCAGCAGCACCCGGAGTCCTGGATCGCCTTGCAGAGAGAGGCGCGCAAGTCACAGCAGCTGGCGCATCCCAATATCATCACCGTGTATGACTTCGATCGGGACGGTGGCACGGTCTTCATGACCATGGAACTCCTCGAGGGAGAGCCATTGACCGCCGTGCTGAAGCGCATACAGGGCGCCGGCATGCCTTTCAAGAAAGCCTGGCCATTGATCAAGGGCATGGCCCAGGCGCTGGCTTATGCGCATCAGCGCGGCATCGTGCATTCCGACTTCAAGCCAGGCAATGTCTTCATTACCCATGAGAATGTGGTCAAGGTTTTGGACTTCGGTATTGCCAGGGCGATCAAAAGGCCCGGTCAGCAGGAGGACAAAACCCTTTTCGATCCGGGCAGCCTGGGAGCGTTGACGCCGGCCTATGCCAGTTATGAAATGCTTGCCGGCGGCACACCGGATTCCCGGGACGATATCTATGCGCTGGCCTGCGTCACCTATGAATTGCTGGCGGGTGAACATCCCTATCGGAGAATGACGGCTGCCGATGCCTACCTGAAGCATTATCACCCAAAGCGCATCGGGCAATTGAGCCGGAGGCAATGGAAAGGTCTGAAGAATGGTCTGGCCCTGCTGCGGGAAGTACGCACACCAGATATCGAAACTTTTCTGGCGGAACTGCAGGGCCGGGATCAAAAAACCTGGAATTTCCTGCTGATCGCTTTGCTGGCTGCTGCCTTGCTGGCGCCTGCCGGATACTACGGTTATCGTTATTTCTATCACCAGCGGCTCGAACAGCGCATCGAGTCGCTGGCGGATACGCTGCGACAAGGCAATTTGACCTCCGAACAGGCGCAGCAGGCCTCCGCCCGGCTGCGGGCACTGGCGCTCGAGGCCGGTCGGGATTCACGGCTCAAACAGATAGCGGATCATCTGGCGATGCAGTATCTGCATCTGGCCAATAGCGCGGCAAGGCAGCAGCGCTGGCAGGATGCCTTGAACTATCTGGCGTTGGCACGGCAGTTGCATGCGAAGCAGAGTATTGTCAAGGTTTTGACTGTCAGGCAGAATGAAATTCTCAGCCAACAGGCCCGGCAACGGGAAATAGAGGCATTACAGAACAATTTTGCGGTGCAATTGACGCAAATGCAGGCCAGTCCCGATCCTGCCTCGGTGCGTAAAGTGTTGTCCATTCTCGATCAGCTGGCAGACGTTGCGCCGGCGCACCCGCTGCTGCTCGAGGGGCGCAAACGACTCGTCACCCGGCTGGCGGAAGAGATCCGCCGTTATGCCCAAACCCGGCAATGGCGGCAGGGTATGCAACGCGCCGATGCGTTCCTGGTGCTGCTGCCAGATTCCGTGGAACTGCTCCAGGCCAGGGATGAGCTGGACAAAGGTTATCAGGCGCAATTGCTAAGGCAGCGGAAGATAGCCGAGGAACAAGCGCATAAACAGCGTTTACAGGAAATAGACAGCAGCAAACGGCGCCTGCAGGGTTTGCTGAAAAACCCCAAGACCAGCATTGCCTGGAAGAGCTCGGTAAGGACAGAATTAGCCCGTTTGCAGCGGCTGTTGCCGAAACACGATCCCTGGCTGGCAAGGATGCAAAGGAAATTCAAGAGTATTTCTGACAAGCAGCAGGCCTCCAAGTGGCAGGGCACGATCAAGGCCAAAGGCGCGGAAAAAACGGATTGACGGAGTGTCGTATCAGCAGGACCCCTGAACACTGATGTTGATACTACCGATTTATTCATAATCAATGGCTTGAGGCCATTGATTATGCCGGCATATCCTTGCCGGAATAGTTCCCGTCATTGACAGACGGGAACTACGTCATTTTACGTCGTCGGAATATTCAGTGCAGGGTGCGCACTGCGCATCATCACAGGCATAAAGGAGAAAATCCAGCCGCCTGGTGTTACCAAGATGATTCTTGTAGATGCGACAATGCAGAATGAAGTTAGAAGCGATGTTTGACCGCAAGAATGATGATCAGTATGGGAATTTAATTTTGGATCGAGGCGGATGAACACAATATGGGCGACAGGGAGGCCTCCTGATCGATGAAAGCACATTTGACTGTCGCATGGTTGCTGATTGCAGGCTGTCTGTTTTATCTGTCGGCCCTGCCTGTCGATCTTCAGCTACAGGCCGTAATGGCAGTGCTGGCTGTAGCCGGTCTGTTGCTCTTGCAGCGGATCTCCAGGCTGGGGGCATGGCGTGTACTGTTTCTTGTCATTACCGCTTTTTTGTTGCTGCGATACCTGTTTTGGCGCACGTTTTTTACCCTCGGCTACGATGATTTCCCCAGTTTCATCGCTTCATTGATCCTCTATTGTGCTGAGCTGTACGGAATCACCATGTTCATGCTCAGTGCCTTTGTCAACGTCAGGCCAATCCGGCAAGGGAAAAAAACAGCCGGTATACAGGAATGGCCCACTGTCGATATCTATATACCCACATACGATGAACCAGTGGAGATCGTCAAGACCACCCTCATGGCTGCGGCCGCCCTCGATTATCCCCCGCACTTGCTGAAAGTCTATCTGCTGGATGACGGGGCAACCTGGGCGAAACGTACTGCAGCCGATCCATTGGCTGCCCGTTTCGCCCGTCAGCGACACGGAAATATGCGCGCCTTGTGTCGACAGCTTGGGGTAAGCTATTTGTCGCGCCAGGAAAATGATCACGCCAAGGCTGGAAATCTCAATGCCGCGCTGCCACGGACTTCCGGGGATCTGATTGTCGTGCTGGACTGCGATCATGTGCCCACCATGGACTTTCTGCGTGAAACGGTGCCTCCCCTGGTGGAGAATTCGCGTTTGTTTCTGGTGCAGACGCCGCATTTTTTCATTACTCCCGATCCCTTTGAAAAAAACCTGGGTCTGTTCAACCGCATGCCTTCGGAAAACGACATGTTCTATGGGGCCGTCCAGGCGGGCCTGGATTTCTGGAATGCCTCTTTTTTTTGCGGGTCGGCTGCAGTGTTGCGCCGTCAGGCCCTGTTGGAAAATGGCGGGTTTGCCGGAATGTCTGTCACCGAGGACGCCGAAACAGCACTCAGTCTCCATGCCCGGGGCTGGCAATCCGTGTACATGCTCAAGCCCCTGATTTCCGGACTACAGCCTGAAACTTTCAGCGGTTTCATCAGCCAGCGGACGCGTTGGGCCCAGGGCATGGTGCAATTATTCCTGCGCAAGAACCCGTTACGCCAGAAAGGCCTGGAGGATGGGCAAAAACTGGCTTATCTCAACTGTATGCTGTTTTGGTTCTTTCCCTTTGCCAGGGTGGTGTTTCTGCTTGCGCCAATGTGTTATCTGCTGTTTGGCTTGAAGATCTATGATGCCAGTATTACAGAAATCGGAGCCTATACACTTCCCTCTCTCATGGCTCTGATATTGACGGCCAATTATTTTTTCGGCAGGGTGCGCGGGTTTTTGATTTCGGAAATCTATGAGAGCATGCAATCGTTTTTCACACTCAAAGCCGTCATCAATACCATTTTCAATCCCGACCAGCCGGAGTTTGTCGTGACCCGCAAAGGGGAGCGGCTCGATGCCGATTTCATCTCTCCGCTGGTGGCGCCATTCTATGTACTTTTGCTGCTGATTGGTTGGGGGTTTGCGGCTGCCGCGTGGCGTTGGGGGATGTATCCTGAACAGAGGCATCTCATCCTGATTACCAGTCTCTGGAATCTGTTTGGTTTTCTGATCGTCATCGCCAGTCTGGGGGCGTTGTACGAACGCCGGCAACGGCGCAGTCAGCCGCGTTTGCCTGCTGACGATCTGCCTGCCGATCTGCTTCTCGATGGAAAAGAGGTTTCTGTGCGGATCGGGGATATCTCCACGGGTGGTGCGGCGATAAAGTACTGTGAGTCCGTGTCAATCCTGCATGACAAGGGTATACTTCGGCTGCATCATCCACTGCTGGACAAGACTTGTCGATTCACTATTGAAATAGTCGGCCAATACACCACAGTGAAGGGCGATTTTCTGGGTATCCGCTTTCATCCCGATTCACTGGAAATGTATCGTGACATAGTTTTGCTCGTGCATGGAGACAGTGGTCGCTGGCAAAGGATACTTGCCCGCCGGGAAACGGACATTGGTATTTTGCCCGCTGCGGGTCTGCTCCTTACCTGTGGTTTTCGGCAGGCATGGAACCATATCGGTATGGTTTTCGGTTTAATTTCAAAAAAAATAACAAAGGATAAGCATGGGGTCAAAGAGATACTTTTCTTTTCTGATGACGATGATGACAATTTTCCTCTGTCAGCGCGGTCTGGCATCGGAAAGTCGGATTATCCCGCTGAGTAAGCTGATGACGCAGCAGGAGACGATTCGTCTGTTAAATATGGCGGGCGAGTATCGCCTTTCCTTCCCGTTGCCGGAGCGTCATCGAATCAGTCGTGCCAGTCTGCTGCTGGATTTTGTGCACTCCAAGGCCTTGTTGCCTTCACGTTCCCAGCTGCGGGTTCAGATAAACGGCGTGACCATTGCCCAATGGCGGCTCGATCCGAGCCGAACCCAGCGCCAGGAAAAAGTGAGCATTCCTCCAGAACTGCTGGTGAACGGCTACAATGAGCTGCGCTTTCTAAGCGCACAACATTATACGGACAAGCAATGCGAGGCACTGGCTAGTCCTGAACTGTGGGTGGAAATCAATTCGGTGCAGTCCCGGCTGGAATATCAGTACACCCTGAAACCTGTATCCCTGAGTCTGGCCAGATTACCCGAACTGTTCGACAGAAAATTGCCGAAACCGACGTTCAGTCTGCTGGTTGCCGATGCAAATCTGGATGAGGCCGCGTTACACTGGGGAGGGCTCGTCGCCCAGGGAATTGCCCTGCGTCTTGATTACACCCCTTTTCGTCTGGATCTGCAGGAACTGAAATCCAAGGCAGGTGATACGCCTGTCAGGTTTATCGTTCCCCAGGACAGGGATGTGCTGGTGGTTGCCGAACGAAGCAAACTGGCGTCGTTCTTCTCGCCCCAGTTGCTGGCGCGGGTGACAGGACCCTATCTGGGGCTTTTCCCCGTTCCTGGCAATCCCGGAAGATTCATCCTGCTGGTTTCCGGCAACAATGCCCGGCAAGTCGGGGAGGCAGCCAGGGTATTTGCCTGGATGAATTTTCCTCTGCCCGATGCGCCGGAAACCGTGCTTGGCTCCATCCGGATGCCGTCTCCAGCACCTTATCAGGGATATCCGGCAATGCAGCCGCGAAGATCTTACACTTTCAGAGAACTCGGTTTTCGAACTGCATCCCGACGCGGAATGCAATCTGACCCGATCCAGTTGGAATTGTTTTTTCCCGCGGATCTGTTCGCGCCGGAACATGCCGAAGTCGTCTTCAGGTTACATCTGGCCTACAATGCCGGGATGCGACGCGACTCACTGATGAAAATGGAAATCAATGGCGTCTTCGAGCAGGCCATTCGACTTCAGGAGGTGGCTG
>JAJRWJ010000429.1 GCA_024276805.1 Gammaproteobacteria bacterium | reverse complement strand
TCCGCTGGATGAGGCATTGTCCCGGGTAGTGCTGGATTTCTCCGGTCGGCCGGGATTGTTTTACCAGGTCGGGTTTCCCCGGGCGATGATTGGTGAGTTCGATGTGGATCTGTTCCGGGAGTTTTTTCAGGGCTTTGTCAACCATGCCGGCGTGACTTTGCACATCGACAATCTGAAAGGCGGCAATGCCCATCATATTGCCGAAACGATCTTCAAGGCGCTGGGACGCGCCCTGCGTATGGCGATAACCCTGGATCCGCGCATGCAGGGCATGATGCCATCGACCAAGGGCTGTCTATAGAGATTTCGGGAACAGTTTAGATGCAGGCGCGGCTTGGACCGCAATTTCAGTCAAGTATTAATTCATGTTTTTATGTCTTCAGTAGCTGTTATCGATTATGGCATGGGCAATCTGCATTCCATTGCCAAGGCCCTGCAGCATGCATCTCCGGATGTGGAGGTGCGGATCGTCGCCGATCCCCGGCTGATATTGCAGGCCGACCGGGTGGTTTTCCCCGGTGTTGGCGCCATCCGCGATTGCATGCAGGCGCTCACCGATGCGGGCTTGCCGGAGGTCATTCGGCAGGTTGCGGAAAGCAGGCCGCTGCTGGGTATCTGTCTGGGCATGCAGGCGCTGCTGACCGACAGTGAAGAAAATGACCATACCCGCTGTCTGAATGTCGTTCCGGGGCATGTGTTGCATTTTACCAGGCCGCTGCTGAATCAGCACGGTGAAACTCTGAAAATCCCCCACATGGGCTGGAATCAGGTTCATCAGAGGCAGCCTCATCCTCTGTGGCGAAATATTCCCCAGGACAGCCGCTTTTATTTTGTGCACAGCTATTATGTGCAGCCTGATGATCAATCGGTAATCGCCGCAGTGACCGAATATCCCGATCCCTTTACCTGTGCATTGAGCTGTGGCAATATTTTCGCTGTGCAGTTCCATCCGGAAAAGAGCCAGGAGGTCGGCTTGCAGCTGCTGAAAAACTTTTTGTCCTGGGATGGTGCAAGCTGATTCAGGGCGCATTTGTTTGTCATGCCTGTTGGGCAGTGAATTTATAGTTGAGGTCAATTCTTATGTTGTTGATACCGGCCATCGATCTGAAAGATGGCAAATGTGTTCGTTTGCGTCAGGGGCGCATGGAGGATGATACGGTTTTTTCCGATGATCCGGTGGCGGTTGCCGGGAAATGGGTAGCGGCTGGCGCCAAACGCCTGCATCTGGTGGATCTGGATGGCGCTTTTGCCGGGAAGCCGAAAAATGCCGGCATCATTCACGAAATTGCCGAAGCCTATCCGGATGTGCCGTTACAGGTCGGTGGTGGCATTCGCGATGAGGATACTGTCCAGGAGTATCTCAATGCCGGTGTCAGTTATGTCATCATCGGCACCCGGGCAGTCAGTGAGCCGCATTTTGTCAGCGACGTCGCGGCAGAATTTCCCAGTCATGTCATTATCGGTCTGGATGCCCGGGATGGCAAAGTGGCAATCGACGGCTGGTCGAAACTGTCGCGTCATGATGTCATCGACCTGGCCCAGCAGTTCGAGGCGGATGGCGTGGAAGCGATAATCTATACCGATATTTCCCGGGACGGTATGATGGGTGGCGTCAACATTGCCGCGACTGAGAAGCTGGCCCGCGCCATTCATATCCCGGTCATCGCATCCGGAGGGATCACCAACCTGGACGATATTGTCGCCCTGGGGAAAATAGCCCAGGAAGGGGTGATCGGTGCGATCACCGGCCGGGCCATTTACGAAGGCACACTGGATTTTGCCGCAGGCGCCAAGCTGGCTGAACAATACAAAGTACTGCCATGAGTCTGGCGAAGCGGATCATTCCCTGTCTGGATGTGGACAATGGCCGCGTGGTAAAGGGTGTGAAATTCGTCGCCATCCGGGATGCCGGTGATCCGGTTGAAGTGGCCCGGCGCTATGACCAGGAAGGCGCCGATGAAATAACCTTTCTGGATATAACCGCCAGTTCCGATGATCGGGAGACCATGGTGCATGTGGTGGAAGAGGTTGCCGGGGAGGTTTTTATCCCTTTGACGGTAGGTGGGGGGATCAGAACGCTCGATGATATCCGGCGCATGCTGAATGCCGGCGCCGACAAGGTGGGCATCAATACCGCTGCGGTGTGCAATCCTGAGTTCGTGCGTGAGGCGGCACGGCGCTTCGGTTCGCAGTGTATCGTCGTGGCTATCGATGCCAAACAGGTGAGCCTGCCGGGCGAGCCTGGACGTTGGGAGATCTTTACCCATGGCGGGCGCAAACCCACCGGCCTGGATGCCGTGGCCTGGGCAAAAAAAATGGCTGCCTATGGCGCCGGAGAAATTTTACTGACCAGTATGGACAGAGATGGCACCCGGCAGGGTTTCGATCTGTCCCTGACCCGGGCAATCAGTGAGGCGGTGCCGATACCGGTGATTGCTTCCGGCGGTGTCGGTAATCTGCAGCATCTTGCCGATGGTATCATTGCCGGCAAGGCGGATGCGGTGCTCGCTGCCAGTATTTTTCATTTTGCCGAATATACCATCCGTCAGGCCAAGGTATGCATGGCTGCCCGGGGCATCGAGGTGCGCCTGTGAGCCCGTCATGGCTGGAAGAAATACGCTGGACCGCCGATGGGCTGGTGCCGGTCATAGCCCAGCAGCAGAATACCGGCAAGGTGTTGATGTTCGCCTGGATGAACCGCGAGGCACTGGCTTTGACCGCTCGGGAAGGCTATGCCGTGTATTGGTCCCGATCGCGGCAAAAATTATGGCGCAAAGGCGAGCAGTCGGGAAACCGTCAAAAAGTGCAAGGCATTTTTCTGGACTGTGATGAGGATGTCATTCTTCTGCAAATTGAACAACAGGGGGGGATTGCCTGTCATACTGGCAGGGAAAGCTGTTTTTATCGGCGGCTGGGAGATGACGGCTGGCAGGTTGTCGCGCCGGTGCTGAAGGATCCGGAATTGATCTATGCGCAACAGAACAAGGCGGCGGAATGAATGTCTTTCTTTCATTATGGGGCTGTTATTCGATGCAACTGCGCCGCGCGACCTGGAGCGTGGTGTTATCGTTATACACAGTTCAGGCAATAGGAATCCATTGGGCGGACAAGCCATGAGCGATATTTTAACCGAGCTGGCAGAGGTGCTGGAACAGCGCAAACAGCAGAGCCCCGAGCAGTCTTATGTGGCAAGCCTGTATGCGAAAGGCCTGGACAGCATATTGAAGAAGATCGGCGAGGAAGCGACCGAGACGGTGATCGCCGCAAAAGACGGCGACAGGCGACAGATTGTCTATGAAACCGCCGATTTGTGGTTTCACTGCATGATCATGCTGGCAGACCAGGGGCTGGGG
>JAJRWJ010000041.1 GCA_024276805.1 Gammaproteobacteria bacterium | reverse complement strand
TTTCCTTTGCCGGGTTCAGTCCTCCTGCTCGGTGAGTTGCATGCCACCTTCTTCATCGGCGAAGGCGGCAGCCGATTCGGCATTGAGCTTGATCATCAGGCGCACTTCATTTCTGGAATCCGCCGAATTCAATGCGTCTTCATAACCTATCTTGCCCGCCACATAGAGATCGAAAAGCGCCTGATCGAAGGTCTGCATGCCATGTTCCCTGGAGCCCTTCATCAGCTCCTTCAACTTATGCACTTCGCCCTTGCGAATCAGATCCGAGACCAGCGGAGTGTTCAGCAGTATCTCCACCGCCGGATAGCGGCCCTGACCATCGGTCCGTTTGATCAGCTGCTGCGCGACGATACCGCGCAGATTGAGCGACAGGTCCATGAACAGCTGACCATGCATTTCATCGGGGAAAAAATGCAGGATTCTGTCGATGGCCTGATTGGCATTGTTGGCGTGCAACGTGGACAGACACAGATGCCCGGTTTCGGCAAAGGTGATGGCATGCTGCATGGTTTCCCGGGTTCTGATTTCCCCGATCAGAATCACATCGGGAGCCTGACGCAGGGTGTTTTTCAGGGCCACTTCATAGGATTCGGTATCGATTCCGACCTCACGCTGGGTGACGATGCAACCTAAATGCGGATGCACGAATTCCAGCGGATCCTCGATGGTGATGATATGTCCGCTGCTGTTCTGATTGCGATGCTTGATCAATGCCGCCAGCGAGGTCGACTTGCCGGTGCCGGTGGCGCCGACAAAAATGACCAGTCCGCGCTTTTGCATGATCAGGTCCTTCAGGACAGCCGGCAGATGCAGATCCTCGGCATCCGGTATTTCACTCTCGATGCGGCGCAGCACCATACCCGCGGAATCCCGCTGGGTAAAGGCGCTGACCCGAAAGCGGCCCAGTTTAGGAATGCTGATGGCGAAATTACATTCCTTGGTGTTTTCAAACTCGTCGCGCTGCTTCTGGTTCATGACCCCCATCACCACTTTCAGGGCTTGATCGGCGGTAAGTTTTCCGCCGCCGGCCTCCTCGACCCTGCCATCGACTTTAATCGATGGCGCCATACCGGCGGTAATGAACAAATCGGATGCCCTGCGCTGCACCATCATTTCCAGCAATGCCTTGAAATCCATACGCCTGTCCTCCAGTTAACGGAACATATCTTTGTTGACCGCCTTGACCAGGGCGGTTTTCGAGGTGATTTTGCCTTTTTCCACCAGTTCCTTGAGATTCTGGTCCAGGGTATGCATGCCGTCTTTTCTCCCGGTCTGTATAGCCGAATACATCTGCGCTACCTTCGCCTCGCGGATCAGGTTCCTGATGGCCGGCGTACCAACCATGATTTCGTGTGCGGCGATGCGGCCACCGCCGACTTTTTTCAGCAGCGTCTGGGAAATGACCGCCTGCAGGGATTCCGACAGCATGGAGCGAATCATGTCTTTTTCCGCGGCGGGAAAGACGTCGATGATACGGTCGATGGTCTTTGCCGCCGATGTGGTATGCAGGGTGCCGAACACCAGATGCCCGGTTTCCGCTGCAGTCAGCGCCAGGCGGATGGTTTCCAGGTCACGCATTTCCCCCACCAGAATGATGTCCGGATCTTCACGCAATGCGGAACGCAGTGCTTCGCTGAAGCCCAGCGTATCACGGTGCACCTCACGCTGGTTGATCAGACACTTCTGGCTTTCATGAACGAATTCGATGGGGTCTTCGACGGTCAGGATATGGGCATAGGTAGTACTGTTGATATAATTGATCATTGCCGCCAGCGTGGTCGATTTACCGGATCCGGTTGGGCCTGTAACCAGCACCAGACCGCGCGGCTTTCTGGAGACTTCCTCGAAAAACTTCGGCGCCGCCAGATCCTCCAGTGTCAGCACTTCGGAAGGAATGGTTCTGAACACGCCCGCCGCCCCGCGTTCCTGATTGAAAGCGTTGACACGAAAGCGGGCCACGCCGGGCAGGGCGAAGGAAAAATCAGTTTCCAGAAACTCCTCGAAATCGCGGCGCTGCTTGTCGTTCATGATGTCATAGATCAGCGCGTGGACTTCCTTGTGTTCCAGCGGGGGAATATTGATGCGTCGAATGTCGCCGTCCACCCTGATCATCGGTGGCAGGCCGGACGACAAATGCAAATCCGAAGCGTTGTTTTTAACCGAAAAGGTTAAAAGTTCTGCAATATCCATAGTATCCTCGTTGTATGGGTTAAACTGTATATCCTCTAAACCTTAGTTCATGTCTTGCTATTTTTGAAGGCATGTTGATGCTGTTGATGTGATTTCTGCAGTTGTTTCCTGACCGGCAACATAGAGATACAATACTTTTTGTCGAAAAACCATTGACCATGACTTCACTGACGGACAGATTCAAACAGGTATATTCCCGTATCAGGGAGGCGGAACAGGCCAGCGCCAGGAAGCCCGGGGCGGTGCAGCTGCTGGCGGTGAGCAAAACCAAACCGGCCAGCGATATAGCTGTTCTTTACCGGCTGGGACTGCGGCATTTCGCGGAAAGCTATGTGCAGGAGGCGCTCGACAAGCAAAGGCAACTGGCTCACTACAATATCACCTGGCACTTCATCGGCCCTGTACAATCCAACAAAACGCGCCTGATTGCCGGCCATTTTTCCTGGGTGCACAGTATCGACCGATTTAAAATAGCCCGCCGGCTTCATCAGCAGCGCCCGGACTTCCTGCCGCCGCTGAATATCTGTCTACAGGTCAATATCAGCGACGAAACCAGCAAGTCCGGCGTCAGCCTTGGGGACTTGCCGCAACTTGCCGAGCATATCACATCGCTGCACAGACTCAGATTGCGCGGCGTCATGGCTATCCCGGCGCCGTTGACCGGCCTGCAACAGCAGCGCCAGCCCTATCGCCGGCTGGTCGAAGCGGTAGCCGCCTTGCAGATGACCGGGCTGGATACATTTTCCTTTGGCATGAGCGGCGATCTGGAAGCCGCCATCGCCGAGGGCGCGACCCTGGTGCGTATTGGAAGCGCGCTGTTTGGCAAAAGACCGTATCCCTGAAACTGATGGTCACCGGCCGGCCAGGGTAGGCAATGCCCGTCCCGCCAGGTCGTCTCTCCTCGGGTGATAGATACTGCGCAGGCCAACCTGCGACAATCTGTCGCGCGGCAATTTGCCACATTTTTTTCCGGCGGGCGATTCGTTAAGATAGCTGCAACTCTTGAATGCGCTCTTGTAGAAATTCAGGGTTTCTATCCTCCTTATTCGAATGCGGCCTGATTCAGGCCGCATTTTTTTTG
>JAJRWJ010000428.1 GCA_024276805.1 Gammaproteobacteria bacterium | reverse complement strand
GAGGCCCTGCAGAATGGCATCGGACAGTTCAAGATTGCTGAAACGGGTATCGGTCAAGAGTGGTTTGTTCATGTTAATAGGATAACGCATTTTTCTTCGACAAACTTAAAATACTCTGAATTTTATTGACAGAATCAGGCGATCCCTCCTATAGTCTGCCCTTTTGGAATACTATGGAGATGAGCATGAGTGACGTAGTCCTTCATGTAACTGATGGCGTATTCAATGAGACGGTTATCAAAGCCGACAAGCCCGTTCTCGTTGATTACTGGGCTGAATGGTGCGGTCCTTGCAAAATGATCGCGCCGGTACTGGATGAAGTTGCCAGTGAATTTTCCGGCAAGTTGACCGTTGCCAAGCTGAATATCGATGAAAATCCCGAGACCCCTCAACACTATGGCGTACGTGGCATTCCGACGTTGATGCTGTTCAAGGACGGCGAGGTCGAAGCGACCAAGGTGGGGGCGCTGACCAAATCCCAGCTGGTCGATTTCATCAACAGCAATATCTGAATATTGTGACTGTCCCGGCGCAGGGATGTGCCGACAGTATCAATGGCTTCAAGCCATCGATGATGATTTTACACAACACGGAGCGTAGCGGTGCTGCTCATAATCCTCCACATGAAGGAGGCTGCCATCTGTAAACCGCCTTCAATCAGCGCAGTCGGTTCAAGCGGTTGCTGTAAATGACTTGCCACTGACTGTGGGGCTGGCAAAACATTGCGGAAAATGGCTCCCTGAGCCTGTTGGCAGCCGGGGCATGGTGTTCCTGGGCCTGTTCCTGTTTCATGGCGGCGAAAGCGGGGCTTCTGAAGATTGTGAAGGCTATCCCGCCGGCAGTCATCCCTGGCAATGCGCTGTCGTTTAAAAATGTTGAGGTAATGGGCTTTATTGCGCTATACTTAATAGATGGGCGCCCTGTTCGGGACGCGCCCGGCATGTCTATACATCCGCTTCCCAAGTCTTACCTACATTCGAACTAAACCATATATCGGCTGGTATAAGCCTGTTAGCCTTATTTTGCCAGCGCCGCTTTGTTCCTAAATTTATCAATCTATGAATCTCACTGAATTAAAACTAAAATCTGTCGCCGAAATTATTGACATAGCCGAATCCCTGGGATTGGAGAATGTCGCCAGAACGCGCAAGCAGGAAATGATTTTCGCCATCCTGAAGAAAAAAGCAAAAAGCGGTGAAGATATCTATGGTGACGGTGTTCTGGAAATTCTCCAGGATGGCTTTGGTTTTTTAAGAACGCCGGGCAGTTCCTATCTTGCCGGCCCGGACGATATCTATGTCTCTCCCAGTCAGATCCGGCGCTTCAATCTCAGAACGGGAGATACCATCAGTGGCAAAATTCGTCCCCCGAAAGACAATGAGCGCTATTTTGCCATGCTCAAGGTGGAGCAGATCAATTTCGAGGCTCCAGAAAACGCCAAACATAAAATCCTTTTTTCCAATCTGACGCCGCTGTTTCCGATGCAGCGCTTCTGTCTGGAGCGGGGCAATGGCACCAGTGAAGATTTGACTGCCCGGGTGATCGATCTGGTTTCACCCATAGGCAAGGGACAGAGAGGCTTGATCGTGTCGCCGCCGAAGGCGGGCAAAACGATGATCCTGCAGAATATCGCACACGCCATCGCGGAAAAAAATCCGGAATGTTTTTTAATCGTGCTGTTGATCGACGAACGTCCTGAAGAAGTCACGGAAATGCAGCGCAGCGTTCGGGGGGAAGTGGTTTCCAGCACATTCGATGAACCGGCGACCCGGCATGTGCAGGTTGCGGAAATGGTCATTGAAAAGGCCAAGCGGCTGGTGGAGCATAAACATGATGTGGTGATTTTGCTGGATTCCCTGACCCGCCTGGCCAGGGCCTACAACACTGTCGCCCCCTCTTCCGGGAAAATATTGTCCGGCGGGGTCGATGCCAATGCCCTGGAGCGGCCCAAACGGTTTTTTGGCGCCGCGCGCAATATCGAGGAAGGCGGCAGCCTGACGATTATCGCCACTGCCCTGGTCGATACCGGGTCGCGGATGGATGAGGTGATCTATGAGGAATTCAAGGGCACCGGCAACATGGAGTTGCATCTGGACCGGAAAATCGCTGAAAAGCGGATCTATCCCGCGATCAATATCAATCGTTCCGGCACACGCCGCGAGGACTACCTGATCGGTCCGGAGGAACTGCAGAAAAACTGGATACTGCGTAAAATCCTGCAGCCCATGGATGATATAGCCGCTGCGGAATTTTTGCTGGGTAAACTCAAGAATACCAAGACCAACGCCGAATTCTTTGAATCCATGAGGCGCTGACCCCGGCCTGAACTAAATTCCCGTTATTTGAATACGGAAAAGGCGCCCGTCATTCCCTGGGCGGCACATATCCCTCGGGCATTTCCGAGCCCCCGGTAAACAAGAACTTGTCTCTTTCTTCCTCGAGAAATTTTCTGGCTTGTGGATCATAGCTCGCCAGTCGGTGTTCGTTGATCAGCATGGTTTGCATGTTCAACCACTCCTGCCAGGCCTGCCTGGAGACGCGCAGATAAATTTCTTCGCCTTTGGCGCCGGGAAATGGTGGTTCGTCGAGGCCCTCGGCCTGTATTCCCAGTTTGCTGCATAGAACCATTCTAGTCATTGTCATCCTCGTTGTATGAAAGTGTCTGTAATATTTGTCTGACCGGCACAGGAACGCCTAGCGTATCGACATTATCGACTTTATACCAGACTGCCCGATTGCTTTCCATGACAAAATCTCTGGGGTTTTCGGTATCGACGACAAGCGCCGTATAGTCGAGATGATAATGGGAAAACGTGTGCCTGCGAGGCGCCAGGGTTCGCTGCTCCAGCACCGGGTAATCACTTGCCAGGCACCATGACAGAGCGGCGTCGATATTGCCGTGTTCAGGAAAGCTCCACAGTCCTCCCCAGATGCCGGTGGCTGGGCGCTTTTCCAGTAAAATCCGTTTCCCGGGAACATCCCTCAGCAACAGAAAGACGCAGCGTTTGCTGGGCATTGCCTTGCCGGGTTTGCGGCCAGGCAATTCGTCGATGCGCTGCTCCTGCCTTGCCCGGCATTGATCATGGAGCGGGCAGCGCTGGCAGAGTGGCTTACTGCGCAGGCAAACCGTGGCTCCCAGGTCCATGATCGCCTGGGTGTAATCGGCGGCGCGGCTGTTTGGCGTGCAGTCTGCGCTGAGGCGCCATAATTCCCTGGCAACACGGTTTTTACCGGGCCAGCCAGGCACTGCATAAAAGCGGCTCAAGACCCGTTTGACATTGCCGTCCAGGATGGCATGGCTGTCGTTGAAGGCGATGCTTAAAATGGCGCCGGCGGTGGATCTGCCAATCCCCGGCAGCTTGATCAGCGCCTCCAGGGTATCTGGAAAGCCATCCTGCCGGACAATGATTTGCGCCGCGCGATGCAGGTTTCTGGCCCGGGCATAATAGCCGAGTCCGGACCATGTCGCGAGTACTGCGTCGAGGGATGCGCCGGCCAATGTCTGGATATCCGGAAACCGGGCCATGAACCGCTGATAATAGGGAATGACCGCCGCGACCTGGGTTTGCTGCAGCATGATTTCCGATATCCATACTGAATAGGGTTCGGGTGACTGTTGCCAGGGCAGGTCTTTGCGGCCGTGCCGGTCGAACCAGGTCAATACTCTGTCGGCGAAAGACTGGTTGTTCATTCAGGGCGCAATGGTGTGACTGTATACCACTCGCTGGGTCATTTTTCGAGCTTGTTCAGCAGGCCTTTCAAAAGACCGCCAACACCATATTTTTTATCCAGCTTGTCGATCTGTTTTTCTATTTTGGCCTTGTTTTTTTCCGTCAGCATGGATTTTACATCCAGTGTATAAACAGGTTTGTCGAATGTTCCGGTGATATCGACTATGACCGGGAGACCCTTGATTTTTTCCGGTGTTGTTGCCGTGGCCTCGCGTTTGAGCAGCTTTGCCGTGGCCTGATAGTCGATTTTGCTGGTTTTCAGATCGGCAGTGCCCTTGCCATTGACCCGCAGGGAAGAGGATTTGACAAAAAAATCATCATTGTCGATCACGCCGTTGATTATTTTTGCGCTGCCACTGATTTCCGAATAGGGGGTCTGATCATTTTTGTCGTGTGCCGGCAGAGGCTTTCCTTTGATCAGCGCCTCGCCTCTGTCGATAATTTTTTGCGCACTGATGCCTTTTACCACACCGTCCTTGGCAATAAAATTCAGTTTTCCCCGCAGCGCCGCTTTCAGGCTGGTGATATTGTTGCCGCTGCTGTGCAAGGCCGCGGCCGCATTGACCGTGCCGGTCATCTGGAATTTGCCGCCAAGATCCTGGAGCAGTGGTTCGATTTGTATGGCGGTGATTTTTTCCTGCAGGGAAAGGCGCGGCCGGTCGCCTTGGGCATTGATTTTCAAGCTGCCGGCATAGCTGCCCCGATAAAAGTGTTTACAGGCGTGCTGGCTGGAAATGCGTCCGTCTTTGGCGCTCAACTGCAGGGTGACATCGCGCATGTTCAGCCCCTGTACTTTCAGTGTGCCGATGGTGATTCGTCCTGTGGCATCGAGTTTGCGCAATGTTTCCAGTGGCAACAATGCGTCGCTCTTTTGTCTGGATGGCTTCCGGGTTTTTTGCTCGCTGGAAGGCGCAGCGCTCTGCCGTGCATTACTGGTCGTGTGTGGGGGTTGCTTTTTATCGCCATCCGTGGCTTCGTTGACGGGTTCAGGCAGATAGCGGTCGAGGTCAATGGCGTCGATATGATAATTGAAATGAATACCGGGTTGTGCAAAATTTTTGATCTGCATGCTGCCAGCGATATTGCTGTCATCGAGAGTGATTTTCTGGTTTTGCAAATTTGCCGAATCTGCCGTGGCCTGCAAGTCAAAACGCATCGCCAGGTGCGTCAGGGCCTTGTCATCCTTCATCCGTGGCTGCTCGATGTGCAGCTGGCGCAGTAACTGGCGGGGATTGAAAGCATCGATCTGTACCGGCCCCTGAAAGCTGGCGGCGGTCAGAATTTTCTCGCCGCTGATATTCGTTTTTAAGGTCAGTGCGCCGCTGTTCAATACCAGGTCGGAAATGAGCAGCTTCTCCGCAGCCGTATCGATCATGATATTGGCATCCAGCTGTGCCGTCAATTTACCTCCAGGGATTGTTTCGCCCTCGGTAATCGACTTCAGATGCAAGGATTGCAGGGTGAATTTGTCCAGCTGTTCAGTGACAGTCAAATCGGTGCTCAGGGCAATCGTTTCGGATGTTTCAGGCTGCCCGCCGAGCATGTTGAACGCCAGGTCGATGGCGATGGGCTTGTCTGGCGCCAGGCTGTCGGTTTGCAGCTGCAGCTGTGATATTCGTATATGGCGGTCCGACTGCTGGTCGTCCCAGGCAATCGCGCCATCCTCGATGCTGATGCCCGCCACCCGCAGTGATGAAATTGTCGTTTGCCGCTGTGCGCCTGTAGCATCACCAGGCTCCGCCGTATCTGGTTGTGTGGCCGGCGATTCCGGGCGCTTTCCCCGGTTGCTGAAATCATCCCAGTTGCTGATGCCCTGACGATTCCTTGCCAGATTCAGGGCCAGGCCTTTCAATACCACGCGGCTGACGACGATTTCTCTGGAGAACAACGGCAGCAGTTTGACTTTGATATTGCTTTCTTCGATAACCGCGAAAGGTTGACCAGGAAAGCCGGGTGCGTTGCTCAGGCTCATTTTACCGGTGGCGATGCCCAGCCAGGGAAATACCGACAATTCCAGGTCGCCATCGATGCTCAGGGTACGGCCACTGTATTTTTTGACTACTGCGGTGATTTCAGGTTTGAAATCGTTGGGGTCGATGATCATTGGCAAGAGCACGGCGGCAATGACAATGAGTAAAATCAGCGCCGAAAGTACAGCGAAAATGATTTTTAACAGCTTGGCCATAAATGTCTCCTTGCTGGGTGGTGGCGATGCTAAACGATGGGCAATTGT
>JAJRWJ010000427.1 GCA_024276805.1 Gammaproteobacteria bacterium | reverse complement strand
ATCAGGAGTCCTGAGGTAATAAAACCTCTGTTAGAGACCGAATATATGGCTGCAATCTTGATCCCTGTTAGTGCATCAAAAAATTGAAAACTTGGCTTGCAATAAACGAGGAGTCCATATATGGGGTGAGGAACGAACCCCTACAAATAACCCCCAGCAACAAAGGATCTATAATGCCAGCATATTGTTCAATGCCTGTCTGGCCAGCCGCGCCTCTTCATCGGCGACGGTGATGCGGTTGACTTCATGCCCAACCGCCAGGTTTTCCAGCATCCAGGCCAGGTGCTGAGGGTCGGTGCGAAACATTGTCGAGCACATACAGACCGTCGGAGACATGAAATGCACATGCTTGCCCTGCTCGCTGCACTGCGCGTGCAGACGGTTGACCAGATTGAGCTCGGTGCCGACCAGCCAGCGTGTATTGGCCGGGGCTTCCATGATCGCCTTGATGATGTACTCGGTCGATCCAACTTCATCGGCTTTTTGACAGACTTCAAAGCTCGCTTCCGGATGGGCAATGACTCTGGTGTCCGGATAGCGCTGCAGAAAGGCATCGATCTGCTCCGGCTGAAAAATCTGATGCACCGAACAAAAGCCATTCCAGAGAATGATCTTGGCCTTGTCTATCTGCTCTTCGGTCAGGCCTCCCATGGGCTTGGCATAATCCCAGACCACCATTTCCGACAACGGGATGCCCATTGCATAGCCGGTATTGCGACCCAGATGCTGGTCGGGGAAAAACAGGACTTTTTCCCGCTTGTCGAAGCTCCACTGCAATATCTTCCGGGCATTGGAAGAGGTGCAGACGATGCCGTCATGACGACCGCAGAAAGCTTTCAGATCCGCAGCGGAATTGATGTAAGTCACCGGCGTGACCGAGGCATCGGCGTCGATCACCTGGGAAAGTTCGTTCCAGCATTTTTCCACATTGGCACGATTGGCCATATCGGCCATCGAACATCCCGCAGCCAGATCGGGTAAAAACACATGTTGTTCCGGCCTGGACAAAATATCCGCCACCTCGGCCATGAAATGCACCCCGCAGAAAACGATGAAATCGGCTTCAGACTGCGCCGCTTCCCGGGACAATTTCAGTGAATCACCACTGATATCGGCATGCCTGAATACCTCATCACGCTGATAATGATGGCCAAGGACGATGCAGCGGCCGCCCAGCTGCTGTTTTGCGGCAACGATGCGCGCCTCGCATTCCGCATCATCGAGCAATGCATAATCCTGAATGGGTAAGGCGACATTATTCATAACAATTGACCGTTCAATGTTTATAATTTCTGAGTAAAAAAAGATGCAATGACGACAGGAACTCCAACGTCGTCAGGCGACCGCGGTGGTTTTGTTGGGGTTCGTTGCCTCACCCCAACCTACGGAGGCTTGCAATATTGCAGGTTGTAGGTTGGGGTGACGACAGGAACCCCAACGTCGTCAATCTTCCGCCTTGTCTTTTCTGCCGCGCAGCCTGATGCCAAGTTCGCGCAATTGCGCATCATTGACGATCGCCGGAGCATCGATCAATGGACAGGAGGCGCTTTGGGTCTTGGGAAAGGCAATCACTTCCCGGATGGAACTGGCGCCGGTCATCAGCATGACCAGACGGTCCAGACCAAAAGCGATTCCGCCGTGTGGCGGGCAGCCATATTTCAGGGCCTCGAGCAGAAACCCGAATTTCTGCTGCGCTTCTTCCTTGCCGATCCCCAGCAATTCGAATACCGCTTTTTGCATGTCGGGCTTGTGGATACGAATCGAACCGCCACCCAGCTCCGTACCATTCAACACCAGGTCATAGGCTCTGGAAAGGGTATGTCCCGGGTCGCTCTGCAGCTCTTCCATGGTACTCTTCGGCGCGGTAAAAGGATGATGGATGGCATTCCAGCGCTGTTGCCCTTCATCCCAGTCAAACATCGGAAAATCGAAAATCCAGACCGGCTTCCACTTGCCTTCCAGCAGGTCCCGGTCTATTCCCAGCTTGACACGCAATGCCCCCAACGCTTCGTTGACTATTCTGGCCTTGTCGGCGCCAAAGAAAATCACATCCCCGGTCCTGGCGCCGGTTTTGGCCAGCACCCTGTTCACCACGTCATCGGGTATGAATTTCAATATAGGGGACTGCAATCCGGCGATACCTGCGTCCAGATCATTGACCTTGATATAGGCCAGACCCTTGGCACCGTAGATGCCGACGAAACGGGTCAGTTCATCGATTTCCTTGCGCGTCAATGTCGCGCCATGCGGGAGACGCAGCGCCGCAACCCGGCCATCGGGATCATTGGCGGGGCCGGAAAACACCTTGAATTCAACATCCTTCATTTCCTCGGCGATATCCACCAGTTCCAGCGGAATGCGCAGATCGGGCCGGTCGCTGCCATAGCGTTGCATGGCCTCATGGTAACTCATGCGGGGAAATTCCACCGGCAACTGTTCGTCGAGAATTTCCGAGAACAAATGCCGGATCATTTCTTCCATCAGGAACATGATATGTTCTTCATCCATGAACGATGTCTCGATGTCCAGCTGGGTGAATTCCGGCTGCCGGTCGGCACGCAGGTCTTCATCACGGAAACAGCGCACCACCTGATAATAGCGGTCCATGCCGGAAATCATCAACAGTTGTTTGTACAGCTGTGGTGATTGCGGCAATGCATAGAAAGCGTCTTCATGCACCCTGCTCGGCACCAGATAGTCCCGCGCTCCCTCCGGTGTCGCCTTGGTCAGGTAGGGTGTTTCGATTTCAAAAAAGTCATGATCATCGAGAAAATTACGCAGGCAGCGGGTTACATCGCGGCGTATTTTCATCTTTTCCTGCATTTCCGTGCGGCGCAAATCGATATAGCGAAAGCGCAGGCGGGTTTCCTCGTTGACTTCGATATCGCCTTCCAGAGGAAAAGGGGGCGTCTCAGCCTTGTTCAGCACCTCCACCTGCCGAACCAGCACTTCAATTTCCCCAGTAGCCATATTGGGGTTGACAGTCCCTTCCGGCCGGCTGCGTACGATGCCCTGCACTTTCAATACATATTCACTGCGGACACTTTCAGCGATGGCGAACGTTTCCGGCGAATCTGGATCGAAAACCACCTGCACCAGGCCGCTGCGATCGCGAAGATCGATAAAAATGACGCCGCCATGGTCGCGCCGGCGATGTACCCAGCCACACAAGTCCACCACTTCATGCAAATGGGCTGTATTCAATTCTCCACACTTGTGGGTACGCATATGTTTTTCTCTAGCTTATCAAAAAATCCATCGATATTACTTATTTCACCAAACGAATGCAAGTGCCTTGGGTTTCGCTCAGCAATTCTCATTATGACTTTCTGCTGGTTCATCGTACTTTCTGTGAAATCGCGGCCAAGGCCGCTCCTACGCCCCGCGTTGCCGTCCCGCCACGGTAGGAGCGGCTTCAGCCGCGACTTCAACCGGCAAACCAGCCACGCCAGATATGCACACACAAACCCACCCGCCCGTACCAGGT
>JAJRWJ010000426.1 GCA_024276805.1 Gammaproteobacteria bacterium | reverse complement strand
CTTCCACCAGATCGGCGATTTCACGCTCTATCCTGACTTCCTCGGTCCTGTCCAGCCATTCCACGACGGTGCCGATAATCTCCCCCTGATCGTCATTGACCGGATTGGCAACGAAGTTCATATGCCTCCCACCGATCAGCAATTCCGAACGAATTGCAGTATTCAACTTCGCCAGCATGCCACGTTGGTGCGCCGGATTCTTGTGAAACTGGTCGATGTTGGCGCCCAGCAGACGGCTGGCGTCGAAATCCGGAAGCTGCCGGCGGATGTCCTGTTCGGCATCGTTGAACATGGCCTGTACGGTCTTGTTCATGTAAATGATATCCAGATTGTTGTCCGCCACCATCACGCAGGACTGGACATTATCCAGCGCCTGCTTGATGCGCAGAGACTCCCTTGCGACATGCTGTGACTGGGCCATATCGGCATTCAACTTGACCTGCATGGCCTGCATGCCGCGCAGAAAATCACCGATCTGATCCTTTCGGGTGAGGTCCAACGGGTTTTTGAAGTGATCCTCGGCCAGACGATAGAAAATTCCGATGGCGTTCTCCAGGGTCCGGGAAAAGCTCAACACCAGATGCACGCCCAGTGCAATACCGAAAACAGTCGCCAGCATCACGCCAGCCAGGGGAACATAAGCCTGCTCCTGAAACAGCCCGGCCATGAGCCACAGAATCGGCGCCAGCAGGGCCAGCAGGGCCAGCGCGCCCTTTTGCCAGACCGCCATCTCCCTGACAGCCTTGAGCATCGCGGCTATACCCTGCGGCTGCATGGTCGTCTTGCCGGCATCGATCCCCCGATACAGCGTCTCCGCCCGGGCAATCTGTTCACGCGACGGGGCATAGCGCACGGACAGATATTCCTTGACCCGTCCCTTAGCAAACACCGGCACGACATTGGCATCGACCCAGTAATAGTCGCCCGTCTTGGTCCTGTTTTTTACCAGTCCCCGCCAGGGTTTGCATTCTTTCACTGTCGTCCATAGATCCTCGAATGCGGCCGCCGGCATGTCCGGATGCCGGACCAGATTATGATTGGCGCCAACCAGCTCCTTCAGGCTGAAGCCGCTGATTTCGACAAAGGCATCGTTGGCGAAAGTGATCCGGCCCTTCAAATCCGTCCTGGTCACCAGAATGGTCCCCTGCTTCATCAGCACTTCCTGATCTGTCACAGGCATATTGATCTTCATAAAATTTTCTCCTCACCAGCGTAGGCGTATTCGGTTGGCTTGTCAGATTTCCCGGGCATCGTTGCCACCATCCAGTTTCAATAATTTATCCACATCCAGCAGCATCACCATACGCTCGCCCACCGAGACGATGCCATTGAGGTATTCGGTGCTGACCCGTGCACCAAAATCCGGGGTCATCTGCACAGTACTGGTATCGACATCCACGACATCGGAAACGGCATCGACCACTACGCCCATGATCCGCTGTTTGCCACTGTCGTCACGGGTATGCAGCACCACGACCACGGTCACCGGCGTATATTCGGAAAGGCCCAGATTGAAGCGTTCGCGCAGATCGATGATCGGCACGATGGCCCCGCGCAAATTGACCACGCCCTTTTCATAGGCGTTGACATTGGGAATTCTGGACACCGGTTCCCAGCTGCGGATCTCCTGCACCCGGAGGATATCCACGGCATATTCCTCGCTGCCCAGGACAAAGGCCAGAAACTGGGCGTCGCTGGCCGACTGGCCGCGCGTTGATTCTGCATCGCTATGTTCCATTTCAGGCTGTTTCGGCATAGTATTGCTGTGCTTTTGCTGCTTGTTGATTGGACAGACGCACCAGTCCGGGAATATCCAGAATCAGCGCCACCGAGCCATCACCCAGGATAGTCGCCCCGGAAACGCCTTCGACGCGGCGAAAATTGGCCTCCAGGGATTTGATCACCACCTGTTGCTGACTGAGCAGATCGTCGATAAACAATCCACAGCGCACTCCCTGTCCTTCGACCACGACCACCAGCCCTTCGGACAGCTTTGTCGCGCGGACATTCTCTACAGAGAAAATTTCGTGCATTCTGATGATCGGCAGGTATTCCTCCCGCAGGCGGAAGGTCTCCCCCTTGCCGGCAACCCGGTTGACCATGTCTTCGGGGACATTGATCGATTCGATGATGGAGACCAGCGGCACGATATAGGTCTCGTCGCCAACGGCGATGGACTGGCCGTCCAGAATGGCCAGAGTAAGGGGCAAATGTATCGCGAACACCGACCCCTGACCCTGTTCCGATTTGATTTCAATATTGCCGCCCAGTGTCTGAATGTTTTTACGCACCACATCCATGCCGACACCGCGACCGGAGATGTCGCTCAACTGTTCTGCGGTGGAAAAACCCGGCATGAAAATCAGTTCGAATATCTGCTGTTCGGTGATAGGCATATTGTCTTCGATGAGACCTTTTTCGATCGCTTTCGCCTGCAGTTTCTGTTTGTCCAGGCCACGCCCGTCGTCACAGACTTCGATTACGATATTGCCGCCGCGATGGTAGGCATTCAGTGTGATTTTTCCCGTTTCCGGCTTGCCGGCGGCCAGACGCTGCTCCGGCATTTCGATGCCATGATCGAGACTGTTTCTGACCAGATGCACCAGCGGATCGCTGATCAGTTCGATGACTGTTTTATCCACCTCGGTCTGTTCACCGGTCATCTCCAGAGTTATCTTTTTCCCCATTTTGGCGCTGAGGTCGTGCACCAGGCGTGGAAAGCGGGTAAACACGAAATTGATTGGCAGCATGCGGATATTCATGACGCTTTCCTGCAGTTCCCGGGTATGCCGCTCCAGCTGCGCCAGTCCGCTTTTCAATTGATCCAGCCTGTTGATGGAAAAATGCTCTCCCACCAGACTCAGCATGGACTGGGTGATTACCAGCTCCCCGACCATATTGATCAGGTTGTCGATTTTTTCCGTATCGACCCGGATCGAGCTGGATCCTGCCGGCCTGGCCGGCACGTTCTTGGCAACCGGCTTGTGCTGTTTCCGGGATGGCGCAGGGAGTTCTGCTTTGAGTGGAGCCACCTCCGTGGGCTCCGGGCTCTCAGCGACCGGTTCCGGTCGATCCTTGACGACATCTCCGGATGGCTGAGTGACTGGCTGTTGCACCGTCAAGGCCTGCACGGCCAGATCGCAATCCTCCTCGACCCAGTCGAAGACATCATCGATCTGCTCCCGACTGATGTCACCGATAATCTGCAGATCCCAGGACAGATGGCATTCCTCGGGATCCAGCTGGTGGAAATCGGGAACCCCCTGAAAATCGACCCGTACGCTCAATTCACCAAGCTCGGCCAGCTCACGAAACATCCTGACCGGATCATTGCCGGTCTTCAACAGATGGGCATGCGGACTGAAGGCGATGCGCCAGCCCTGCACTGCAGTAGCGGGCATGATGACCGTGGCGGACTCACCAAGGCACTGGTCTGCAGAATCATTCGCCAACGTCGAAGTTGTGTTGCCTTGTCCATCGAGCTCCGTATCCAGGGCTTTTTTGTGCCCGGCGACACGCACGGTATCGATTTCCTGACCGGATTGTATCGCCATCAACATTTCCCGCAGGCAGTCTACCGAGCCCAACAGTATCTCTATCGCGCCCTGGGTGATCTGCCGACGTCCATCGCGCATTTCATCGAGCAGGGTTTCCATGACATGGGTGAACTCGGCAACGCTGGTAAATCCGAACGTGCCGCTGCCGCCCTTGATGGAATGCGCCGCCCTGAAAATGGTGTTGATCGCTTCCTCATCGACATCACCCATGTCCAGATTGAGCAGGCCTGACTCCATCGCATCCAGGCCTTCGAAACTCTCTTCGAAAAACACCTGATGAAACTGCGCCATATCGATTGTCATGAAATTTCCTTAATTGCCGCAGCACTTGCTGCTGTTCAATTTAGATCTGTATACCTATCCGAGAACCTTGTTGATGGTTTTCAACAATTGATCCGGATTGAAGGGTTTGACGATCCAGCCTGTCGCGCCGGCCGCCTTGCCCTGCATTTTTTTATCGGTACCGGATTCCGTGGTCAACATCAGCATGGGAGTGAATTTATAGTCTCCCAGCTGACGCAACTCCTTGATCAGGGTAATGCCGTCTTTTCTGGGCATGTTGACGTCAGTGACCACCAGATCGAATTTGCCGGATTTCGCCTTGCTCAAGGCATCTTCACCATCCACCGCTTCAACGACGTCATAGCCAGCCCCCTTCAGAGTGAAAGCGACCATCTGACGCATGGAAGCGGAGTCATCGACTGCAAGAATGCTTGCCATTTTTTCCTCCTGTAATGAAAACTTCAATATTGATTGCTCGATCACAGTACATCATTGAAGTATTGCTAAAGAAGTGTAGTACAATTTTTTCCAGGCAAGCTTGAAAAGCGGATAAAAAAACAGGCGCTCATATAGAACAAAACCCGCCATGGGAAACCATCGTCATTCCCCATGCGACTGGCTTTGTCCGGCTAAAAACCATAGTTCTCATACTCTGCGCGGGAATTCATGACCACACGCCCCAGCGTCCCGTGACGCTGAGGCGTCACAAACTGCATTCCCACGCAGAGCATGGGAACGATAGGTATCCATCAAAAAAATGGATGCTGTGCTTGCCAATCGCCCCTCTGCATCTGGCTTTTTCCGGCTATACTGGAATTATCATGTGCAAGAAATACTTATTGCCGGTGCTGCTGGCTTTGTTCTGTCATGCGGGATTCGGCATGGAAACAGTGCTCGAAGTGGTTCCCCTGCAGAATCGACCCGCTTCGGAAATCCAGCCGCTGGTACAGCCGCTGCTCACCGGTACCGATCGCATCATCGCCGATGGATCGCAGCTGATCGTGCGCGCCGCTCCGGCGCACATGCAGGCAATAAGGGATCTGATCGCCAAGCTGGACAAGGGCATGGAAAATCTGCTCATCCAGGTCATACAGGGTAGAAATATCTCCGCGCAGCAACTGAATGCCCGCATCAGAGCCAGGGCGCATCTCGATCTCGATGATCCTTCCAGCAGCGAACTGCGCATCACCGGTAATTATTACCAGACCCGGAGCCATGCCGTTGCGGAAAACACCCAGTCGATCAGAACCCTGAACGGCCGCCCTGCCCATATCAGGATCGGCAAGCTGCATAACATTCCCACTCTGCTATTCTATCAACCAGGCTATGGCTATCCAGGCGCTGTCGGAGCGACGACACTGATCGAGGCCAGCACCGGAATAGCCGTGCTGCCACGTTTGACAGGTAAAGGTGACCGGGTCATGATCAGCATTGCCCCCTGGTCGGAACAGATGCGCTTCAACGACCAGATCGACATGCAAAGCGCTGCCACGACCATCGAGGCCAAATTGGGGGAGTGGGTGGAAATTGGCGCAATCGGCGAAGACAGCGAATTTCAGCAGAATGGCTTGTCCACGAGAAGCTATCTCAACAAACGCGACAATCTGCATATCCTGCTGAAAGTGGACAGGGAAAAATGAGTCTGGTCAGAACAATAGTCAGGAAACGCAAAGACGACCAGTAATTTAACGTGGTAACTAACGGGTGGATAATCCTGCGTCATCCGCCACAGGGCTGACATGCCGGGAAGGAAGTTATGCAATCGATCGGGGTACCCTTGAATGCGAGGTGTTTCAGGCCGGCAAAATATTGGCACCGTTTTGGTGGGACGCTTCGCTTATCCACATTGAAAAGCTGGTAGGTAATGCGTAGGGCGGATAAGTGGAACGCCATCCGCCAGAGGCAGGCCAAATGGCAGATGTGCCCCACACTTACAGCTATTCCTTCGATCCTGCCATCGCCCGAAGGCGAAAAACCGACAGAAATGGACTTCGGGAAACCTTAAAGGGAGTTGTGGCCGTGAAAAATGCGGTGGTGATGGGAATGAAGCGCCGATGACGCCTGAAAAATGGCAGATGGTCTATAGAATCAATTGGTCGGGGCGAAAGGATTTGAACCTTCGACCCCCACAACCCCATTGTGGTGCGCTACCAGGCTGCGCTACGCCCCGACATAAAACTATAGACTGACCCGATAAACATTGCGTTGCCATCGAACGAAAGGTTTTGACTACTTGAGCAGCTCCATGATCTCTTCCAGCTCTCCGCACATCTGACGAATCAGTTGCTTGGTGCGCATGGAATCCTCCTTGACATCATCG
>JAJRWJ010000425.1 GCA_024276805.1 Gammaproteobacteria bacterium | reverse complement strand
GGCGCTGAACCGATACAGGTTGCACGAAGCGAACAGGAGAGGCAAAAATTCTGGGCGGGACGCAAATCCGCTTTCCCCGCAGTGGGCCGGATTTCACCGGACTACTATTGCATGGACGGCACGATACCACGCCGTCATCTGGCCCGGGTACTGGCGGCAATCGCCGGTTTATCCAGAATATACGGCCTGGCCGTGGCCAATGTCTTCCATGCCGGCGACGGCAATCTGCATCCACTGATTTTGTACGACGCCAATCAGCCCGGCGAACTGCAAAAGGCCGAACGGCTCGGCGGCGATATTCTTGCCCTGAGCATTGCCGCCGGCGGCACCATCACCGGCGAACACGGTGTCGGCGTGGAAAAAATCGACCATATGTGCCTGCAGTTTTCCGGGCAGACGTTGCAGCAGTTCCATGCGATAAAAAAGGCTTTCGACGAAAAAGGCCTGTTGAATCCTGGCAAGGCGGTCCCGACCCTGCATCGCTGCGCTGAATTTGGTGCGATGCATGTGCATCGGGGCGATTCAGACTATAGTCAGATTCCGCGTTTCTGAGGGTTGATTGGCTATCATCAATAAACGTCCATCATGGGATGTTTGTAAAACTCTCGATGTGACTGGCTGTTTCCTTCATGATCAATGGCTTAAGTCCATTGATACAGCCGGCACTGCGCTGTGCCGGATTGCTGCCCGTCATTTGCAGACGGATACAAACCATGGTTTTTTCGGGGCTGCCCGGCAATTGCCGGAAGTTTGCATTTCACCGGCAATTCAAATAGACTTCATTGCTAAATTTCCGTTACTGCGCCCACGATTCCAGGCAGCCGGGTTCAACGAATCTGCGCCTTCGCAGTCCCCATGATATTGCAGTACCAAAACATGAAGAAAGCTAAACATTACAAAAAAGAGGAAAGCGGCGGGCTGGGTTTTTTCATCAACCGCATCCAGACGCTGTTTGTCAGTCTGCTGAGAATATGGTCCATCCCGATCGTCCTGATGTTGAGTCTGGCTTCCGGGTTTACAACCTATTATGGCATGTCGCACTTCATCACGCCCTGGATTGCGCTGGTCATCACCGTGGCGATACAGTCCATCATCGTCATCTGCTCCCTGGAAATTGCCGGTATCCACTGGAAAGCCAACCGTCTGCGCTATTTCAGCATCATGACCTCGCTGCTGATCGCGCTGGCCGCGTCCATTTCCTTCTCCTATTTCAAGTTCTATGAAATCTCCGAACAGCAGACCATCCATATAAACCGTTACAAACAGGTGCGCATGCAGATCGATGATTACCTGGATTCGATCGCCCAGATCAAGGCGAAAATTCTGGGCAAGCAGCGCAAGCAACTGGAAAAACTCTCCGAGGAAGTCTCCCTGGCCTACTTCGGCACACATCCGCAAATCCCGGCGGAGTACAAAAACCAGGTTGGTGAAGGGCCCTTCTGGAGACATTTCAATCAACGCTATCAACGGGAAAAGGCTCGCTTCGACCAGCTCGAGCAGGCGTTTTCCCAACTGGATCAGAATGTCAAAACGTTGCAGAGCAACCTCTATCGGCTGGACAAGGAACCGGCCAGCGTCGAACAGTCCTATCAGAGCGTCGTTTCGGAACTGCACAATGTACAGATCGAGTTCAACCGGCTGGCCAGCGGCATTGTCGAAAAGCTTCCCGAGGCGCCAATGCTGATGCCCTACGCACAGTTTATACAGGATGTCAGCCCGTCCTTTTCCATGTGGCAGGGCTTTTCCCTGTTTGCCTTCGTGTGTGCGGCGATGGTCGATTTTTTCACCGTGCTGCTGTCCTATCGTCTGGAATTCACCGCTCCCGGGCCCCTGACCGAACATGAGCAGGAACTGGTTTTCGAATGTCTGCGCCAATTTACCGAATTCCGCATCAATGGCAACGACGAACTGGAAATGGTCATCGAAAAAACCGAGCTGGAACGGGCCCGTCGCTATTCCGACTGGTCGAGAATGTTTGCCGTGGGTTTTCTGCTAAGCCGCGGTTTTTTGCGCAAGATCGATGAAAGAACCGTCGAATTCGCTCCCAATCTGTATCCGATGATCGCCGAAAGAATGGGCGACAAACTGCAGGCGATCAAGACCCAGTCCATGACTAAATCCACCAGCACCGAAAACTCATGAAACTATCAGACAACCTTATCGAAGATTTACTGAGCCGGCAGGATTCCTCTTTCAACAACAACTTCCAGGATGTCTGGGAACCCGGCTTCGATGCCGACCGGCAGCTGGTGGTGACCACACTGGGAGCTTACCGGAAACTTTTTCAGCGGCCTGACGGCTTTGTCAAGCGCTTCTTTCATCGGCTATACCCGCTGCCCATCGATGACTGGCTGTTAACCGCCCAAACCAGCCTGTATGGCGGTTTTTGCAGTATCGACACCCGGCTGGAAATACGCTTCCAGCCTACCTGCAAATATGCCATCTCCAACAGTGATGCACTACCCGACATCAATCAGCATATCAAAACGGCCTTTGATGGTCTGATCAGGGATGTCATCACCAAAGAGCTGCTCAATCTCTCGGACGGCAGATGGATCATGGAAGGGCTCCAGGATGTGGAAAAGAGCATTGCCAATGCCGTCAATGAAGCACTGATGCTGCGCAATATCCAGTGTCGGTCGGTTTGTCTGCTGCAACCGACTTTCCTGGAACCGGCCGAAACCACCGGACTGGATGCCCGTTTCGCTCATGAAGCCGTCTATCTGCGGGTGGCGCAAAAGAACTTCCAGTTCCGTGAACATCAACAGCAGGAGCAGCTTCGCCAGAAGCAGGCGTTGCAATTCCAGCAATTGGAGCATCAGCGGGAACAGCTGGAAATACGCAATCAGCAGGAGCAGCTGGAACGTCTGCAACAATCCCAGCAGGCCGAAAACAGCAAACAGATGCTGCAGGAGAAGGAACAGCAGCAAGCTGCACAGTTCGCTGTCGAAGAGCGCTTGCACCAGGCCAGAATCGAGCATGAAAGACATTTGCGGGAAATAGCCAAGGAAGCGGAAAACCAGGAGCTGATCGATCAGCAGGCCAAGCAGAGAGAACTGGAAAAGCGGCTGCAGGAGGAAAAATTCGCCCATGAAATCCAGCTCAAGGAACAGGAGCTGAATCACGAGATCGAGCAGTTCAAAAAACAGCAGAGCCGCTGGAACGAGGCCAAGGAAAGCCTGCACCAGGAAAAACTGCGCCAGGAACATCTGTTCAAGGCCCAGGAGCAGGCCGCGCAGATTCGCACCAAGGAAAATCAGACCACCGCGGAACTGAAAATGCAGGAGCGCCTGCTGGCGGAAAAAATCAGACATGAGAACCGCCTCAAGGAAATGCAGCTGCAGGCGGAAGTGGAGGAGCATGAACGTCGTTTTCTGGCAACCGAAAAAACCGATGCCTATCTGCGCCGGGAAATCGAGCTGCTGGTCCTGGAGCAGCGTCGCGCGGAACTCAACAGGAGCATTCAAGAGGCGCAACAGAACGAAAAATGACATTGAAACCGCCTGCTTCCAAATCCGCAGAAACATAGACCGTCACATTGTCGATAGAACTTGCTGGGTGCTGTACCAGATACCAGCCTTGACGATCGACACCGCATGGGTGAGAATCTCAGGCTCCGTTGAAACCGAGCAACAACAGCCATGTTCGTCAATACCCTGCCTTTGATCTTCCTCTATACCACACTGGCCAGCCCGGAAGAACTGCTGGTCATTGCCTTGGGGATGTTCAGCGTCATTTACGTCAGTGCGCCCGAACCCGATACAGACTGGCGGCAAAAGCCCCATGCCTTTTCTTTCCGTGTCTATCTGTTGCGGGGCTGGACCGGCAACATGGCACTGTGGAAGATCTTCTGGCCCTATTTCCTGCTGTTGAATGGTGCGCTGCTGCTGTTCGACAATCTGGTGAAAAACAGTCTGATCAGCGTCTCCAGCTGGGATACGCTGCATTTCGTCATGATTTCACCGACGCTCTGGTGGGCAATGGCGATCTGGCGCTGTTCCGACAAGACACAGCGGCGACTGTGGGGAGCCGCTGCGAGATTGATGGTCGCTGGTGTTTTTTTCGAATACCTGCTGAAACTATGGATACGCATCAAAATTCCGCAGATATTCTTCAACTGCCAGGATCATCTGCTGGATTTCGTTACCTGCTTCTGAATTCCAGGCTGGCAGGGAGATTCCACGAACAGTAAGCAGCAGCGTGATCATCCCGGTAAAGTACCATGCAACCGATGGTGCAACGAAGAAGCGAACAATTGGAAACGGGGCCAGGGCAAACGCTTATAAATTTCTGAAAAACCAAAAGTAATATGGTAATCCATCAGGAGGTCTACCCTTGGAAGATTACTGTAGCCGGGTTGATGCGGCTTTTCCCGGATTCTGCTGAGACTGCATCCGGGCTACGGATTTCAGCGCCATTCGGCATGAACAAAGCGGCAAATCCTGATTCAAACGTAGGGTGGCACGATGAGGTGCTATTCTCATGGTGATTTATATGCACCCGCCCAGGAAACTGGACTTCAGTACCGCATAAGCCCAGCCAGGGCTGTAGAAGTTATTTTGTAACCATTCCTTACTTGCTGATCAATGTCAGGCCGGGGGGCAGGGCCTCACCGAAGATCTGCCGTTCTTCCGCGGCATCCAGCTCTCTGACCTGTTCGATCATCTGTAACCAGGAAAGCGGCGCCTTGGCGGCTTTCAGTCTGTCCAGAATCCGCTTTCTCAGTTCCGGGTCGAGATCCCGGGCACGATCGCCACTCATCCGGGCAATCAGAGTTGCGGCGAATCCCGCCTGGGGGATTTTTTTCCAGTCCACGGTACAGATCTGCTGCAACCACAGCGCCACGGTTTCCGGCGGGACCACGGCATGGCTGTCGCCATGGAAGGGCACTCTGGCCCCGATCCGGCCTACGGCCCACCAGGTCTGGCGTGGCTCGCTGGCCTTTTCCAGGCGCTTCAACAGCCATTCGCCGAGCTGTATTTTCTGTGCCACATCCAGTCTCTCCAGGACCGCGGCAAGCCGCACCATATCCTCATAACCACGCTTCTTGATCTGTTTGGCGATATTGCCCTGCCGCGCCGAAGCCGGATTGAGGTATTTGCCCAGATCCCTGAACAGCCGCTGCTGCGCATCGGCATCCAGACCGCCGGCGATACGCCGCCACAATGTCCACCATTCAGTCCAGTTTTGCACTTCATTGACGAACTGCAGCCCCTGACTATAGAGCTTCCAGGTCTGTTCGACCCGCCAGTCATCCAGGACACAGCCGAACCCCGGGCGCAGGCAGTAACCAGTCAGATTGAGCCAGATGCGCTCATGATTGGCCGAGCGGCGGCGATATTTGCCGCCCTCCAGCAATTCGGCAAACAGCGCCCGCAAGGTCACGGTATCCCACTGATCCCGTGGCCCCAATTGTTTTTCCAGATCGGTGCGCAGGCTTTTTACCGCCTTGGGTGAGATTTCCCTGGATTTCGCCCCGAAGACCATGCCGATGGCGGCAGCGGCCTGGGCATAACTGGCCGGCAATCCTTCCGCATCCAGCTGGCCGGCATGGCTTTTTTTCCTGATCTGGAATTCGACGTTCCAGCGTTGCGCACTGTCGTCAACGGCCACGCATTGAATCTGCAGTGTCCCCACTTCGGTGTAGCTGACCGACAACTGTACCGTCACCTCGCTTTGCGCATCGTTCTGATCCTGACCAAAAGCCACCGCCAGCGGCGGCAGGGAATGCAGCTGCTCATGATCGACGCTGATGATGTCGCCGGCCTTGAAATCGGCATCGCCGCTCAGGGAGGCAAGATGAAAGCGCACCGGTTGACCCAGGCGCAGGGCAAACTGTCTGTCCGTGAGCATGATTTCGCTGCCTTCCTCGCTGCCGCGCGGCAGAATACACACGGCCTGCTGGGTTTTTCCTCCGGCATTGTCCACCAGCAGAAAGAAACTGCGCGCCGAACCACCACCGATTCTGATTTGTTTGCCGCGCCGCGCCATGCTGTAGCTGACCGCGCCATGGGCCACCGCCAACTCCGGATGAGGGTTTTCCAGATGCCGGAGCGGGGCGCCACGCCACAGAGCCAGCAGATCCAGAACCCTTTTGCTGATCCGCGCACTGCGAAACACCCCGCCATTGAGTAACAGCGCATCAGGTATGAAACTGTCGCTGCCCAGCGCTTCCCGTGCGGCATTCTGATGCAGGGTCAGGAAGGCAGCGATATGTTTACTGATTGCCGCTTCGGCTGCATAGGGCAGACCGAATTCCACGACGCCGCTGCGCTTGCGGTCCGGCAGCTCGTTGATTGCCGACAAGGGAAAAAAACCATCCAGGGCAATGTCCAGCACTTCTTCCCGACCCAGTTCCACCGAGCGCGCACCGCCAATCAGTTTGGCCCCGCCACCCAGCAAGGTTACCTTATAGCTGTCGGGAGCTCGTTCACTCAACAGATGTTCCTTGGCCTGGCGGCACTGTTCCAGCAGCTGTGACAGGTCCGCCGTCGACAGCCGCTGATTGCCGGAAACGATGCGTTGTTCGACCAGATGCGCCAAAGCCAGATCGATATTGTCGCCACCCAGCATCAGGTGGTCGCCCACACCGATACGGCTGAGTTTTGGCTGGCCATCGCCTGACTCCACCTTGATCAACGTCAAATCGGTGGTACCGCCGCCGACATCGCAGACCAGCAACAGACGGATGCCATGCAGCGCTCTGTCCAGTTCCTGCTGGTGACGTTTCAGCCAGTCATAGCAGACTGCCTGCGGTTCCTCCAGCAGCCGTACCCGGTCGAAACCGGCCTGCTGCGCAGCGCTTAAGGTCAGCGCCCGCGCCGCTTCATCGAAGGAAGCCGGAACGGTGATGACCACTTCCTGCTTTTCCATGGGAAAATCTACATGGCGCTGATTCCACACACTGCGAACATGTGCCAGATAACTGCTGCTGGCGGTAATCGGCGATACCTTGGCGACGTCGTCACTGCTGCCCCAGGGCAGAATTGCCGCGCCATGATCGACGGATGGATGGCTCAGCCAGCTTTTGGCGCTGGTCACCAGGCGACCCTGGGTTTTCGCGCCCAGGACACGGGCCAGTTCGCCGACCACGGCCTGTTCCCCGCTTGGAGAAAAGCCCAGGTCGGCTTCGGCAAGCTCGCCTTCGGCTGGATGGTAGCGTACCGAGGGCAGCAGCGGCCGGGCGTCGACCTCCCCCGGCGCGGTCAGCTGCTGGATCTGGAAGATGTGAATCGTCTGTTCCTGATCCTGACTGTCGGCATAGGCGACCACGGTATGGGTGGTGCCGAGATCGATGCCAATCTGGAAGCGCGGTGCGGCAGTCATCAGTGCAAACTCACCTTGGGTCTAAGGCGCTGTCGGGCCGTACAGTCAATGGCCGCAGTTCAAACCCGGGCATCTTCAGCAGTCTGCTCTTCACCGGCGCGCACATCGAATTCCACTTTCCAGCGGTGCCCATCCTGGCGGGAAACCGCCTGCGGCTCCAGCGTGCCCACTTCGGTGACCGCCGCACAGAGATGCACCGGCACGATTTCGCCCGGTTGATGATTTTCCGGTGGTAACGTGATTTCTATTTCGTCCAGTTCTTCCAGCTGCTCATCGGTCCAGTAGTCCAGCCGGACACCCACCTGATCTTCGCGGCGGGTCTTGGAGGCGAAAAAGCGGAAGCGCACCGGCTCTCCTATCACCAAACCAAATTCATCCTCGGGCAACTCCACTTCGGTGCCTTCTTCCATGCCGAACGGTGCGATGCACAGCGCCTGGATTTCCGGCGGCATACCGGGTACGGCCGGCATCGCGCTTTCCACGCCGACATAATAGGAAGCCGCGGTGCCGCCACGAATGCGCACGCCTTTGCCCTTGCGCACGAAGCCGTAATAGGCCGCACCGCGGGCCACGGCCAGATCCAGGTCGGCGCCCGTCAGCAGTCTCGCCTGCGGCGCCTGTTCGGCTTGCAGCCAGTCGTTCAGTACCTGCATCAACCGCTCGGCCAGCACCTGAGCCTTCAACACACCACCATTGAACAGCACTGCGGTGGGATGCAGGAAACTGGCATTTTCCGGCACATCGATATCCGTCAGTTCGTCCGTGGCGTTCAGCTGCCGCCCCAGGAAAGCCGCCAAATGACGGGTGATGCCGGCATCCTGGGCATAGGGCAGGCCGGCGCTGCGCAGACCGGATCGGGGCCGGCTCACCGGTCGCGCATCGGCGCCCACCTGTGGCAGGAAGCCATCCACCAGAACCCGGTTGACTTCCTCCCGGGTCAGTTCCGAGCGCAACGTGCCGCCGATCAGCGAGGAGCCACGATTGGGGATCACCAGCGGGATGTTGTCCGCTTCCTGGTCATTGAGTATTTTTTCCTTGGCATCCCGACAGGCATGGGTCAGCGCCTGTATCTGCCAGGCTTCCAGGCGTTTGCCGCCATCCTGTTCCAGCTTCGCCTTGACCGTATAGGCCAGCGCCAGATCCATGTTGTCACCACCCAACAGAATATGATCGCCGACCGCGATGCGGGTCAGTTCCAGATTGCCGTCGCTTTCAGTAACCGCGATCAGGGACAGGTCGGTGGTGCCGCCGCCGATATCCACGACCAGAATGATGTCACCCACCTGTGCCTGCTTGCGCCAGTCGCCGTGGGTATTCTCGATCCAACTGTACAAAGCCGACTGTGGCTCTTCCAGCAATATGGCCTGTTCCAGACCGACTTCCCGTGCCGCCTCGACGGTCAGCTCCCGCGCCGCGGGATCGAAGGAGGCAGGTACGGGAATGGTCAGCTCCTGCTTCGCCAGCGGCGCATTGGGATGCGCATGATCCCAGGCATCGCGCATATGTTGCAAATAGGCGATGGTGGCCTGAAAGGGCGAAATGCGCTGCACTTCTTCCGGCGCCTCGGCTGGCAGAATCGGCGCCTTGCAGTCCACGCCGGCGTGGCACAGCCAACTCTTGGCGCTGGCCACCAGACGTATCGGTGTCTTGCTGCCCAGACTGCGGGCAATTTCACCAACGATCCGCCCGGCTTTCGCCGCCCATGGCAGGGCGGTTTCCCCTTCCGCCAGCTCTGCTTCATGGGCCAGATAGAGAAACGAGGGCAACTGCTGCTTCTCTTCCACCACGCCGGGTTCGGTCAACTGCGGAATCGCCATTACCTGCGGAGAGATTGCTTCATCCTCGCCAATGGAACTGTCTATATAGGAAAGTACGCAATGCGTGGTACCCAGGTCGATACCGACCACATAGCTGTTGCCACCTTCCGCTGGCGCAGGAGTTTCCAGCTGTGCCGACTCCTGGTCTGCGTGTTGGGCTTCAGGGTCTTCCGGAACCTGTTGCTCCTCCTGATGCAGCTCTGGACTCTGCTGATCCTGGTTTTGCTCTTCTTCCTGGTCCGACTTGCCAAACAACCCGATCATAATTCCACCTCTGCAGGAGCGATAATATTTGCATTATGGCCTTCGGTCAGTTTGGGCAACCGGACATCGGTCACCTGCCAACCCTTGTGCACCAGCGTGCCGGTAAAAGGCGCCCCGCCGATGATATTGCCGGTCAGCCGCACTGCCTTGGCATCGAAGCCCTTCGGCAGGGTGATCTTGCTGTTTTCCTGCTCCTGACGAATCGGTTCCAGGGTGAAGTGCTCGGCGAGCACCTTGCGACAGCCGTCATGCACGACACGGGCCGCCGCGCCGATTTCGACATCACTGTATGCGGCGACGTCCTCTTCGACGAAATCGATGAAGCGGGCCTCTTTCTGCAGCAGGCTGAGCAGCTGTAATGCCGCATCCGGCGTCGCCTCCTTGAGTATTACCGGCTCCGGCGCTGGAGCCGGAACCACCTTTTCCACTTCAACGATTTTTTCCACGATTTTGACTTCCGGCTGGGCAGTGGCAACGGCCTGCCGCGGCTTTTCCTCACCGGCCCTTTTCAATTTGCGCATCAGGCTGAACAGCATGGCCAACAGCAAAACAATCAACAGCAGCGCCAGCACGACAACGGCGCCAGCCAGATAAATATGGAATGCATCCAGAGTCGTCGGGATCAACGACAAATCGTAACTCATAGGGGTTTTCATGGGTTTGTTGTTTGAATAAAGGGAATGTCTACAGCATATTCAGAATACTGAATCCTGCTGCACGAATGCCGCAATACCGCCCGGCAGCATGCTGCCATTAACGGGATGCCGCGGAATACATCATTTGCTCCAGCACCTTGCGCGCGGTCTGGGTGCGCGTCTTCTTCAGGTAGCGGTCGGCAATGCCGTCGGGCACCTTTTCCTGCTTGAACACTTCGCGGATATTGGCCAGAGGCTGCTCGCACTGCTTGAGTATCAGGTCGGTCGCGGCACGGCTGTCCATGTTGCCGGCCAGGTGTTTTTCCGTTTCCCTGCCGATGCAATGCAAATAGCGGTATTTGGCGCCCTGGATATTTTTGATCGTGGTATCGGAAAGCGTGGTGGAATGCCATTGTTCAGCGCCGGCATCGGCGGCATAAACGTTCCAGCCTGCCAGCAACATCACAACAAAGAAAATCTGTTTCATGCATCATCTCCAAAATCAAGGTGAGGAATATTGTTGCAAATCTTATGCGAAATGGCGACTGGAACTTCTAAAAGCGTTTTCCAGTGCATCTGGGTAATCAGTTTCTGTCTATAAACGACGGAAACTGATCCGGCACAAGGATGTGCCGGCATAATCGATGGCCACCAGCCATGGATTATGCATTACACAGCCCATCGCATTGGCTGTTTTCCTTCTACAAACATCCCATGGGCGGGTGTTTGCAGACTCTAATTATACCCTGTTTGCAATTGCAAACATCGCTTCCTGTCAGATGCCATTTCCCTGCGCCAAGGCGTCCTGCAAACCAGACTGGGCAGAGAGGATATATGGACGAATTTTAAAAATTCCAGTCATGTCCCCCGCTTTCATTTGCAAGTCCGCTGGATTCAGCAACAGATTTTTCTCCAGAAGCGCCTGAACACCACGGCCATGGAAACACCGCGGGCCAGAAAAAAAACCGACATGGCCAACCACAGGCCATGATTGCCCAGGGGAATGCTGAAATACCAGGCCGGCAGAAAACAGATCAGCGTGGCGAACAGCATGGTGTTGCGCATTTCCCGGGTCAGGGTCGCCCCGATAAAAATCCCGTCCAGCAAAAAGCACCACACGGAAAGGACCGGCAACACCATGACCCAGGGTAGATAGGCATAGGCGATCCGACGCACCGCTTCGATGTCAGTCAGCATTTGCACGACAACCACACCGAACAGTCCATAGCACAGGGAAAAAACCAGCGCCACGACGGCGGACCACAGCGTGGCAGTGGCCACGGAGATCCTGAACAGCTTCCTGTCCCTTGCTCCCACGGCACGCCCCACTACGGCTTCCGCGGCATGGGCGAAGCCGTCCAGGGCGAATGCCATGAACATCTGGAAATTGAGCAGCACCGTATTGGCGGCCAGGATCAGCTCTCCCTGGGTTGCGCTCTGCGTGGTGAAAAAAGCAAAGACAAAGATCAGACAGAGTGTGCGAAGGAAAATGTCGCCGTTGATGGCAAGCAGTTTTCGCAGACCGGACAATTCAATCACCCGGGTCATCCGCAGGCGGCCGGGCAGTTGTCGTAGCTGCAGGGCCATCAGCCCAATGCCGGTCAGAAAAGCCAGATATTCCGCCGCAACCGATGCCAGCGCCACGCCTTCGACAGCCATCTGCAGTTGCACCACGAACAGCAGGTCCAGGAGCATATTGGCCAGGTTGCCCAGCACCACCATCAGCAGCGAATAATTTACTTTCTGCAACCCCAGAAACCAGCCCAGCAACACATAATTGCCCAGCGTCGCCGGTGCGCTCCAGATACGCACGGCAAAATACTCCTGCGCCAGCCCTTCAGTCACCGGGTCGCTGGCAATCATCCAGAAACTGATGCTGGCGATCGGCTGCTGCAGAAGCAATATCAGTGCCGCAAGCAGCAGGGCGACGAGCAAGGCCCGCGCCAGAATGCATTTGCTCTCGCTGCCCTCCTGGGTGCCCAGGGCCTGCGCGGTCAGGCCGGTGGTGCCCATGCGCAGAAAACCGAACCCCCAGTAGATGAAACCAAAGATCAGCCCGCCCAGCGCCACGCCACCAAGAAAGCGCGGGCTGTCCAGATGCCCCATTACCGCAGTATCCACCAGCCCCAGCAGCGGCGTGGAAATATTGGCGATAATCATTGGCCCGGCAAGGCGCAGAATCTGCCGGTGATTGAAACGGGACTTAGCAGGCAATTGCATGAGCAACATCATAACCGGGCATTCATCCCTCCAGCAGCAAATTTTTTTTCACGGTGCGCCGATCCAGCCCGGTGATTCTGGCAACCGCTTCATAGCTGCCTTCCCGGGCATAGAGATGCCGGCAATAATTCTGCAGCAGCTGCCGGGCCGATGGCTGGCCTGTCCACCAGGATTCCTCTGTCTGACCGAAACCCCGTGAAGCGGTATCATGTTTGTCGAAGACGGCCTCGCCAGTCAGACAGACATGCCGGATGCGCTGCTCCAACTCCCGGACATTCCCGGGCCAGGCATAATTCCGTGGCAGGGAACGGCGGATTATGCGGACAATCCGATTCTGCAGCTCCTTGTCTCCAGCCGGGGCGATTCTGGACAGGATCCGCCCGATCAGCAACGACAATTCCTCCGGTTGTTCCTGCAGGCGTTGCTGCAGGGAGGGAACGGTGATGACATCGGTACACAGCCGGTAGTACAGGTCGTTACGAAACTGTCCAGTGCTTCTGAGCCGCTCGATATCCCGGTTGGTGGCGGCGATGACACGCCCCTGAAAACGTTGCTGCTCATGACTGCCCACCGGACAAAAAGTGCGCTCCTGCAACACCGTCAGCAATTTCACCTGGGTGGGCAGGTCGATATCGCCAATTTCATCGATAAAGACTGCACCATGGCTGCTGCAGCGGGCGAACAGACCCTGGTGGCTATCGATGGCGCCGGTGAAAGCCCCCTTTCTATGGCCAAACAATTCAGATTCCAGCAGGCTGGCTGGATATTGGGACAAATTGATCGCCTGATAGGCCTTGGTAAAACTTTCCCTGAATTTACGTTTTTCCAGATCGAAGGGAATGAACCCGGAACTGCCGATAGCCTGGGCGATCATACTTTTCCCGGTGCCGGTCGCGCCCAGCAGCAGTGTGGAAAAATCTTCCATCTGCTGACAGAAAAAGTCCAGATACCAATCCGGCTTGAAGGTAAAGATATTGTTCCACAGATGCATTCTCAACCGCACCATCGATGGCGAGTGCCCATGGAGGCCATGACTGATGAAATAGTAGCCCCTGCGCAGCTGAAAAAATAGCGCGATATATTTACCGACACGCTGTAGATCCAAGCCCATGCCAATGAGATCATCGATCAGCACATCGGCGAAGGGCAGCCGCACCATGTCGCCAGCCGCCAGCAGCTGATCCTGGATAAACTGGTCGAAGCGCAGCTGATAGCGGCGATACAGGAAATAGAGCAGACTGATCATTACAGTCTTCCGGTCAGCGTCACGGCATGCCTTGCTGTTCAGCCCGCCCTGCTGCAGTAGTGGCTGGAAATGCCGTGTCAGGACATCCAGCAGTATCGTCAGTCGCTGTTCCTCCGTTGCATTGCCAACGGAATCTGGAAGCAGGCGGTCTTCCAGCGTTTCGAAATGGTCACTGAAGGGATTGACGAAGGCGGTTTCGGCAACCCGCTGGATGAAACAGCGTTGATCATGGGAAAGTGATTTATTCATGTTTGTACATTTTATGATTGTCATGTCGACATAGAATGAATATAGCCTGAATTTCCTAAACCAACAATATAATTTAACCAATTGATTTATCAAGTTTAAATTTGTTGGCCCGGGTTTTGCTCTAGATCCACTCGTATGCATTAATCTACCGGAGCAAAACCATGAAAACTTTCAAACGATTATTCGTCAGTGTAAAAAGCCAGATCGATACCGCCGCGGATCATCTGGAAAATCACGAAGCGCTGGCCGGCGCGGCTATCAAGGATTTACAGTCGATCGGAGCAAAAACCAGCATCCACCTGCGCCATCTGCAGTCCCTGCAAAAAGACCTGCAGCAAAAACTCGATTCCAGCCAGGAACAGGCCGAACTCTGGTCCGGCAGGGCCGTTGCAGTCAGGGCAACTGATGAGCAACGCGCCCTGGCTTGTGCGAAAAGGGTTCAGCAGGCTCGCAGACAAATCAAGCGACTGGAAAAGCAGCTGCAGGAAACGCAGGATATGACAGCCAAAGTGAAAGACGACCTGGAAAATATCCAGATCAAACTGCAGGATCTGAAAAAACGCAAGGAACTGCTTTCCGCCCGGCAAAACCGCACGGAAATGCTCAGCGTTCTGGAACAGCAACGCGCCTTTTCCGGAACAGATATTCTGGACGTCTTCGAACGCTGGGAAAACAACGTCGTCGGCACGGAGTTTCAATATCAGGATCTCCCTGAACAGGACGACCTGGATACGGAATTT
>JAJRWJ010000424.1 GCA_024276805.1 Gammaproteobacteria bacterium | reverse complement strand
TCGTCTTCATTGCGGAACAGTTCGGGCAATTCGCCAAACAGCTGCTCAACAAACTGTGTGGCCGATAACGGCTTGCCATCCGCCCCCCAAAAACTGGTGGCGGTCATACTTTGAATGGTGCGGACCTTGCCATCGGACAGCTTAATTTTGACTTTCCTCTTCTGTTGGCAAACACAGGGAACTTCACCACAGACCGGACACTCTTCAGCTGGCTCTTTGTCACAAACACAGGAGAACTGGCCGCAAACCTGGCAAGCTTCAGGCGGATCGATGATGCAGGTACAGGGGCTGTTGCCGCAACACTCGCAGGGTTCCGGCTCCAACGGTTCGCCATCCCATTCGGGATCGTTAAACAACTCATAGGCTTTGACAAAGTCATAAATCGTAAAATAATCCTTGCCGTCAAACAGCCGTGTGCCGCGCCCGATAATCTGCTTGAACTCGATCATGGAATTAATCGGGCGCATCAATACGATATTACGAATATTGCGGGCATCAACACCGGTGGAGAGTTTTTGCGAGGTGGTCAGAATGGTGGGAATGGTCTTTTCATTATCCTGGAAAATGCGTAGAAAACGCTCGCCTTCCGCACCGTCATTGGCGGTCACGCGCACGCAATAGTTGGGGTCGGTATTGGTTTTGGCCTGATTGATCAGGTCGCGCACCGCCAGCGCGTGTTCCTGGGTGGCGCAGAAAACCAGCGTTTTTTCCTGCTGGTTGATCATGTCCATAAACAGCTTGACGCGGTACTGCTCACGCTCACGGATTTCGATGACACGATTGAAGTCATCCTCGGTATAGCGTTTATCCGTCTCGATTTCGCCCTCAATCACCTGATCGTCCGGCGTATAAACATAGTCATCCAGCGTAGTGGCGATCTGTTTCACCCTGAACGGCGTCAGGAAGCCATCGTTAATGCCTTCTTTCAGGGAATAGAGATAAACCGGCTCACCGAAATAGGCATAGGTATCGACATTGTGTTTGCGCCGGGGTGTTGCGGTCAGGCCGAGCTGCACCGCCGGTGAGAAATAGTCCAGAATCCCGCGCCAGTTACTCTCATCGTTGGCCCCGCCGCGATGACACTCATCGATGACGATAAAATCAAAAAAATCCGGCGGATACTCGCCAAAGCTGGGAAGCGGGTTGCCTTCCTTGTCACGACCCGACATAAAGGTCTGGAAAATGGTGAAGAAGATACTGCCATTTTTCGGTACGCGGCCCTTCTTGCGAATAATTTCGGGATCGATACGCACCAGCGCATCGTCCGGAAAGGCGGAGAAACTGTTGTAAGCCTGATCCGCCAGAATATTGCGGTCGGCCAGAAACAGGATGCGCGGGCGGCGTGTCGGCTCGCCAGTCAGGTTCCAGCGGCTGTGAAACAGCTTCCAGGCAATCTGAAAAGCAATGGCGGTTTTACCGGTGCCGGTCGCTAATGTCAGCAAAATTCTGTCTTTACCATCAGCAATCGCTTCCAGCGTTTTATTGATGGCATTGTGTTGATAATAGCGAGGCTGCCAGAACCCGCCCTTGTCCTCGAACGGCACCTCGCCAAAGCGGTCACGCCAGTCGTTTTGTTTTGAAAAAGTCTGCGACCATAACTCATCCGGCGTGGGGTAACGCTCGATATAGGCTTCCTTGCCGGTGTGCCTGTCGATCTGATAAATACCGACACCATTGGTGGAATAAGCAAAACGTATTTGCAAACGCTCCGCATAACGTTTGGCCTGGGCGACGCCTTCGGTATCCGGCAGACTCTTCTTTTTCGCCTCGATAACGCCTAGCTTCTGCCCTTTGTAGAACAACACATAATCGGCAATATCCTGCTTGCCACGCCTGCCCCCACCCTGCAACCGCCCCGGCGCAATCATCTCACGCCGCACCCGGCTGCCTTCCACCACACCCCAGCCCGCAGCTTTCAGCGCCGGATCGATCAATTCGGCTCGGGTTTCGGCTTCGTTCATTTTGTCTCACTTGCCGCTGACATATAAATCTTTTGTGAGCTTAAACTGGATTAAAGTCACAAAAACAAAAAGTTATGAATATGCTTTGGTTAGATTTTAAATTTCACCCAAAATTTAGCTGACTTTCGGCACCAATTTGTCCAAAATTTATTCATAAAGCGTCTCTAAGTGCGCATTTTTTGAATTTAGAACTAATACGCTCAAAAACCAACTTAGATCCAGTTTAAGCTCACAATCTTTTTATAACCAAATTGCTTTTTCCTTACATATAAAACCCATGTGTAAGGAAAGCATTGCAATCTTTACATATAGATTGTTGTATGTAAAAAAAGAACCTGATCCTTACATATAAAAAATGGTCTGTGAGTTTCCTGGTTTCTTTACACATCAATTAGAAAAAAGCTGTAAATACCGGTTAAAAAAGAATACCCTATTCCGCTGGTATCCGGTAACTTCATCAAGAATGTCATCTGCAACCATTTTTTTCAATAATGAAGATGCCGCCTGATGGCTAATATCGAGCAACTTCGCGGTGTCATTAACTGTTATTGCGGGGCGGCGGTACAAGTGATTGAGCAGTATTTGCGCATTATTCGCCCGTTTTCCATATCCTGGAATCAAGCTGTCCATTTCCTGACGCAAGGCCAGTATTCTCATAAACGTTTCCTTGCCTTTCATCGCCGTTTCAATCACAGCAGATAAAAAGAAACGCATCCAGTGAGACAAGTCATTCGATTCCCGCACTCGGGTTAAAGCGTCATAATAACTGCCACGGTTACGCTCAAAAAAATCGGATAAATACAAAGAAGGCTTTTTTAACAAGCCTTTGTTTACCAAATACAAGGTAATCAACAAACGACCTATGCGGCCATTTCCATCCAGAAAAGGATGAATGGTTTCAAATTGATAATGACTAAGCGCAATCCGAATCAACTCCGGCACATTGATATTCGCATTATGCCAGAATTGTTCCAAATCACTCATCAATTCAACGACGTTATCCGGGTGCGGAGGCACAAAAGCTGCATCCTGAAGGTTGCTTCCGCCAATCCAGTTCTGACTGACACGAAATTCCCCAGGTGTTTTCTTTTCACCACGAACACCCTGCATTAAAATGGCATGTGTTTGTTTTAACAAACGGTTGGATAGTGGTAAGTGTTCTA
>JAJRWJ010000423.1 GCA_024276805.1 Gammaproteobacteria bacterium | reverse complement strand
GATGCCCAATACGCTGCCTTCCACCGAAGATGGTCGTTACAATCTGCATGATGGTCCGGTGTCGGTCCAGGTTATCGATAAAACCTCGCCCAGCGACGATCTGGACCGGATTATCGATCATATCGAGAAGGTGGCGAAACGGGGCGGCAGAGTCAGAACAAGACTGATTCAGCGAGGCATCGACATTCTGGAGGGCAATCCGCTGCCCAAGCGCGCCTATAGCGGCTTTCCCATGCTGCACTACAACGGACCCAACAAGGTCAAAAAAGTCAAACCGATCTGTGCGGGCGGGCCCTGCAGCGATCCTCTGACGCCGGCCGATGTCGTGATTGGCGGTAATGTCGATGTGCAACTGATTTACTGGGACCAGCACATCGAAGGGGATACTGCTTTTGTCGATCCCTCCGATGTCCAGGAGGTTCCCTGGACCATAACCTATCATGTCAATATCCTGCACGGCGGTATCGAGGATTTTTCACCGATGGTGATGCATTTCGACCAGAATCCGGACGGTACACGCGGACCTTTTGGCGCCTCCATGGACCAGAGCTACTTTCCCATGCTCCAGGAAGGAACACGCTACACCATCAAGATAAAGGAATCCCTGGGAAAATATTACAATCTGACATACATTTGGGGATGGCGTATCCATCCGCCGCGTGTACAGGTTATCGAAAATGCCACGAAACGCCCCGGCGGCCCGGGTACGCCGACGCTGGTCGATTTCGAAAGCAATGTTTTCGGCCCGGATCCCAGGGGCAGTGAAGAAAACAAACTCGCCGCCATCGCCATGATTGGGGATATCGCTCCCGCCAAAAGAATGTGGAATATTTTTCGGAAATTGTCTGGCCACGATGACAGGGATGAAAAACATGTTGATAAAGACGACAAGCGCAGGGATAAAGAAAAATACGGCAAAAAGGAGAGATCACATAAAAAAGAGCGGAACGGCAAAAAACGCCTTGCAAAAATCGCCAGGAAGCTCAGACAGGCTTATCTCGACTGGTCTGACCGTACCAGACTGCCGGCCGGTGTCGAAGCCGATCCGGATGCGACATTGACCTTGCTGTACGCCAACAACACCATCTATGGCAGTCGTCAGGGTTTGCAAGGGCAGGGCAGTGGCCAGGGTCCTGCCAGTTACAAGGGGATCTGCAATGGCTGTGCGCATGACTGGAACATGCGCCCCTATGTCTACAAGGTCACTTTGTACAATGGCGACCGTTTTCCGCATGGATATATGAATGTTGATTTTGGTGGTTCGCGTGGCTGGGAAAATCAATTCCAGTTCACCGATCCGACCACGGTGCAGGTGGCGCAGGATCATGACGATCCAACAGTCATCGTTGGTCGGCGCACCGATATTTTCAATGGCGAAGTCATCGACAGCGACAGCAATGTCAATATCATCGATGAACACCTGCTGTTGGACAATACGCCGAATCCGGCCAAGGCGGAACTGGCCCGCGATCTGTCAACCGGAGAACTGGTCTATAGCAAGGATAAAATTTTCCCGATGAACAGCGGCGGAACAGAAGAATTTCTGCAACCTACACCGCGCAATCCTGACATTAACGACCCTCTGCAACTGGGATCGGGGTGTTTTTTCACCTTTGGCCGCAATTATGCCTGGCCCAATGCCGGAGGACCCTGGGGTGGCATCATGGTACCGGCCGTTGCCGATGATGGCGCGCCAGGCATGCACAAGGTGGAAATCACCTATAATTTTGAACCCAGCCGGCGACTGCGGATCTATCAGTTCGATCCGCTGCATCATGATGTCGCGGTTTATTCCCTGCATTAGGTGGCTTATCGGGGCTGGTGATGAGGCTTTCAGTTACATATAGAAGTTATGTGCTTATTATACGAATCCAGGAGCCATGATCGCGGGATAGGCAGTGCGTCACGATCAGCTAATGAAGGAAGTAACTGTTAATGTTGGAGTCCAATAGCTTTAGCTATTGCCTGGCCATGGAAATAGCTGAAGCTTTTTCACTCCAAGTAAAATCTGTATGTTTTGCTGTTTAATGCCTGCAATGCTTCATGGTGTGCACCCTGATTTGAATAATCTGACAAAGTAGAATTAAGGTTAAATGACATTGGTTGCATAGCATATGCTTATCTACTTCTCTATCCGACATTTAAAAACAGGTGTTGTACTGGTTTTATTGTTCATGGCTTTGCCGGTTGCCGCTGCTGCAAAGCCGAGCCTGGATCATGGTCCTCTGTGTCTACCCAGAAGCGAGACTGATGACAGCCCTGTAAAGGATGAAGTCAGTCCAGGTGCGCCGGTTCATCTTGACTACCGGATCGTGGCCCGCTATTCCCACGATATCGCTCACTTTACCGAGGGGCTGGTCTTTTTTCAAGGAAGACTGTATGAAAGCACAGGACTGTTGGGTGCTTCCGGCGTACATAGACTCGATCTGCAGGATGCTGCATCGAGCCTGGAAACACAAATACCCGACATTTATTTTCGTGAGGGCCTGGCGGTTTATCAGCGGCAACTGGTGCAGATGAGCTGGAAAACAGGAAAGGTGTTTTTTTTCCACCCGGATTCGCTGCAGCTGATCAAAAAAATGCACTTTGCCAGGGAAGTCTGGGGCAGTACCATTGTTGACCGGCATCTGGTGATCAGCGATGGCTCGGCCACGCTGTTTTTTGTTGACCCGGTAGATTTCAGCATCGATAAAAGGCTTGAAATAACGATGCAAAATGAACAAATCACAGGGCTGAATGAACTTGAATATGCCGAAGGTTAT
>JAJRWJ010000422.1 GCA_024276805.1 Gammaproteobacteria bacterium | reverse complement strand
TTGGGAATACGCCTGGTGCAGTATGCAGCTTTTAGCATGACAATAGGTCTTTTGGCAAAGGATCCGCTGGTGAAGTCCTGTTTCCGGAATGTTTTCCGGACAACGTCTCTGGATATTGTCCGGGCAGGCTGAATTCGCCTGATCCATGAACAAATAGGACTGCACCATAGCACTCAAGAATTAACCCCGGCTTAACGGACGAAGCATGGATGCTCGACAGTTTGTGATTAGCAATTGCCAATGCCTGGATAACCCAGGGCGACCGTATATAAATTTATGGAAATCCAAAAGGATAGGGTGATTCATCAGGAGAACTATCATTGGGAAATTACCGTAGTCAGTCGGGTTGAGGCGGCTTTTCCCGGATTCCGCTGAGGCTGCATCCAGGCTACGGTTGTGAGCGCTCCACGGCATGAACAAAGTGAAAAATCTGATTCGAACGTAGCCCGGATGGAGCTTGCGGAATCCGGGTGGTGCGCTAAGGTGCTCTTTTCACAGTGATTTATATGCGCTCGCACTGCTGGATAACCAGCTCTGTGTGCAGGCCAACAGGCAATTGTGGTTTCGTTTCCCGGCGCCAACCTGCACTGGCTTTGCCCGGACATACAAACAAGCCGCAGTTTTATTGGCTTGCAATCAGGATCGCTGCTGTGGAAAATGCATGCTCATGCAATGCAGGCCGCCATATTGATGAATCAATGACCGGCAGGGAATGGCAAAGACTTCCCGGTCGGGGAAGCAGGCCGCCAGTCTGGCCAACGCTGTTTCGTCCCTGGCATCGTCATAGACTGGCGCCAGTACGGCGCCGTTGATCAACAAAAAATTGGCGTAATTGGCGGGCAGGCGCTGTCCCTGGGCGTCGATGATCGCTGCCGGCAGCGGCAGGGCATGCAGATGATAGGGCTGTCCATGCAATGTGCGGATGCTGCGAAATTGCTCTGCCATGTTTGCAAGCCCTGGAAAATGTACATCATTTTCATCGTCACAGCTGCTATAGGCGATGCTCTCCGGAGAGCAGAAGCGGGCCAGGGTATCGATGTGCACATCGGTATCATCGCCGGCCAGATTGTGCTGATCGATCCAGTGTATTTTTTGCACGCCGAGCAAGCGCTGCAGTCTGGCCGCTATTGCCTGTTTGGTCAGGCCAGGGTTTCTGTTGCAGTTCAGCAGGCACTGCCGGGTGGTCAGCAGTGTCCCCTGGCCGTCGCTGTCGATGCTGCCGCCCTCCAGAACCAACTCGACGTCGAGCAGTGGCGTATCGCCGCACACCCCCCGGTTGTGGAGACGCCGGTTCAGGGCATTGTCGGCTTGACAGGGATATTTGCCGCCCCAGCCGTTGAAGCGGAAGTTCAACAACTGCATCTGCTTGTCGCGGAAGATGCTCAACGGCGCCGTGTCCCTGACCCAGATGTCATCGTAGTCTGCCTGCAGAAAGCGGATACCGGGACAGGATTTGTCAAGCAGTGCCTCTATATGCCGGCGCTGCGCCGGATTTTTGTACAGGATCAGCAGTTTCTGTCGCTGGCTGACGATAGCTGCAATCAGGCGATAGCTCCGTTCGACGTCGGCAAGCTGTGCGCCGAAGCCACTATTGTCATCGGGCCAGGCGATCCACAGTGCGCATTGCTTTTCCCATTCAGCCGGGAAGCGGATCATCCTGATGCTTCTGGCCGGTGAGCATTTCCTGGGCATGGGCAAGGGTCTGCGCGGTCATCTGCACGCCACCCAGCATGCGCGCGATTTCCTCGGTGCGTGCCTGGCCGGTCAAGGAAACGACGCTGGATGTGGTGGCCCGGGCGGCACTGGTTTTAGCGACAAACAGATGATTATGGGCTTGCGCGGCGACCTGGGGAAGATGGGTGACACACAATACCTGGCGGTTGTCGCTGAGCTGGCGTAATTTCAGGCCGACTATTTCCGCAATGCCGCCGCCAATGCCGGAATCCACTTCATCGAAGATCATCGTCGGGGTCTTTTTATCGCTGCTGGAAGCCAGTTGGATGGCCAGGCTGATGCGCGATAATTCCCCGCCCGAGGCAACCTTGCCGAGCGGCCGAGGGGGAAGTCCGGGGTTGGCGCTGACCAGAAATTCAATTTTATCCCAGCCATTGGCTTGCGGAGGGCTGTCCTGCTGCGGCTTGACGCTGATCAGGAAAGTCCCCTGGGTTATACCCAGTTCCTGAATCGTGTCGGTGATGCTTTTTTGCATTTTCCCGGCGAACTTCCGGCGTTGCCGGGAAAGTCTTTCAGCAAGCTCGCTATAGTCTTTTTCCAACTGCGCAAGCGTCGTTTGTAATTCCGCAATGGTTTCGGTACTGTGCGTCAGACCATCCAGCTCGGCATGTAATTCTTTGCTCAGATCCGGCAACTGTTCGGGATCGACATGGTGTTTGCGGGCCAGATTATGGATGATGCCCAGCTGATTTTCCAGCCAGTCCATGCGCTGCGGATCGGCTTCCTGGGCTTCCAGAAAACGGCGCAATTCCAGTGCTGCTTCCTCGACCTGGATCTGCGCGGCGCCAAGGTCGTCGCACAGTGTGCCGATTTCAGGAGCCAATCGGGCCAGATCCCGCAGGGCATGTATGCTCAGGCTGAGCAGTCGACTGACAGACTGTTGTTCATTTTCATACAAGACATCCAACTGGCTTTGGCCGGTGCTCAGAATTTCGCCAAGATTGGCCAGGCGGTCGTGCTCCCCGGAAAGTTCCTGATAGTTGAAATTTTCCAGATCCAGCTGTTCCAATTCGTCGATCTGATAGCGCAGCATCTCTTCCCGGGCGGACTGGTCGGTGGCGGCCTGTAGCAGGTTTTGCAACTGCTGTTTGTTGTTCCGCCACAGCTGGTAGATGTGGTTGATTTTTTCGACGAGCGGCCGGCAACCTGCGGCATCGTCCAGAAAACCACGTTGCGCATCCTGATGAAGAAGCGTGAGATGGGCGTGCTGGCCGTGGATTTCCACCAGTTTTGTGCTGACCGCCTGCAATGTCTGCAAGGTCACCGGGCGATTGTTGATGAATGCCCGGGAGCGGCCATCCTGATTGATGATGCGGCGTATCAGACAGCTGTCTTGATCGTCCAGTTCGTTTTCCTGCAGCCAGAGGCGGGCTTCCGGGGCATCCGACAAGTCGAAGTCCAGATTGATCTCGGCGCGTTTGCTGCCGGGACGGATATAGCTGGAATCCGCCCGGTCGCCCAGCGCCAGACCCAAAGCCGTGAGTAAAATCGATTTGCCGGCCCCGGTTTCACCAGTGAGCACCGACATTCCCTCATGCAGGTCCAGGTCCAGAGATTTGACGATGGCCAGATCGACAATATTGAGATTTTGCAGCATGATGACAGATTAAAGATTGTAGCCGTGGCTCCAGTGCAGCTTGCCCCGGAGGATATGAAAGAAATCATGGTCCAGCGGGTGGAGAATACGGATGGGTTTCGGGTCTTTGTTGATGAGGATTTTATCGCTGATCAGAACGTCCGGAATTTCCACATGATCACAGGTTACCAGGGCATTGATCTGCCGGGTCTGGCAAAAACTGATCTCGATTTCCACGGAATCGTCGATGACGATCGGGCGGTTGGTCAGGGTGTGCGGGTTTAGCGGGACCAGGACCAGGGCATGCAACGCCGGGTGCAGAATCGGTCCGCCTGCGGACAGGGCGTAAGCGGTGGATCCGGTGGGGGTGGCGACAATCAGACCGTCGGAGCGCTGTGAATTGAGATAGACGCCATCCAGTTTGGTGACGATTTCGATCATGCTGGGCGTCACCCAGCGGTGTATGACCACTTCATTGACGGCTGTTTCCGCACGGATGACTGCATTGTCGCGGATAATCCTGGCATGCAGCAAATAGCGCTTTTCTTCCTGGTACTGGCCGGCCAGAATATTTTCCAGCTTCACGGTCAATTGTTCCGGTGAGATGTCCACCAGAAACCCCAGGCGCCCCAGGTTGACGCCAATCAAGGGGATTTCATATTTGGCGATGGCTCTTGCCGCGGCCAGAAAAGTCCCGTCTCCGCCAGCGGCGATGACCAGGTCGCAATATTTGCCCAGGTCGCTGCTGTGGCAGGATTTGACAGCCTGCCCGCAGACGAATTCCGCGCTGTTGTCGTCGATGAAGATGTTGTAGTGGCGTTCCGCGAGAAATTTGCAGAGCATCGACAATGTGTCGGCAATGCTTGGAACACTGGGTTTGCCTAAAATGCCGATGTTCTTGAATAGGGATTGCATGGTATTACCAGATGGTCCAGGGGATGTGCGTTCCTGGAAGGGGCATTGAGTAGCTATTCGATAGTGACATGAATTTATAGCATTCGTTGATTCAATAATATCACGCCTTATCCTAAAATATCAGGGAAACTCTGATTAAGTGCGGATTGGCTGTGTCGTTGGAATGTAGGGGTCGGTTTCCCGGGCCCAAATTGTGATAAGAGTGGCATATAATGCAGTTCTTTATCGGTGTCCGGGGCGAAAGCTGTCTGAAAATGACAGTGTTTGCATGAATAAAACAGCCCATCGCATTGGCTGTTTTATAGCTATAAACACCCCATGTATGGTGGTTTATACTCTCCGCATGTGAATTTTTTGCATTTCGGTGGGTCTTTTTTAGTCGAGGGCAAGGCGAAAAACCGCCGCTGCAGCCATTCTACAGCAAGGTTTTTCAACACGGCCATCGGCAAAAAGGGCTCAATATGGCGCTACTGTGATGTGCGGAGCGTATATGGCCGCTGAGCAAATTATTGCCTTGGGGGTTGATGGCGCGCTTTTTAGCCGCATAATAACAGAGTAGACATTGGACAGTTGTGCGGCACGGAAAAGTTGCTGAAAGGTGGTGTATCGTTGCCGGAATTGGCAATCGACGTGCCTACAGTGCAAAGTTGGCGCGCTGATTCATTTTCCTGTGAGAGACAGACAGGAGGAGGATTGGATGCTGAATTATGCTGTATGGTGCGTGGACTGGTCCATGACAGCAAAGCTGCGTGGTTCATTCCGGTTTGAACAGCATTATTATGAATCGTTATATGAAATCTTGAAATGGCCGGGTCTGTTGTCATCGCCATAGAAGTGGCATTGACAAGGCTTTATTTTCTGCAGGCGCGTTTTGCGTTGCCGAAGCTGACAACAATGAGGATTGCGTGGCAAAACTAACCGAATTGAACGATCGTTCATTGTATCTGTTGAAAAACCTGGTTGAGCATTATATCGTCGATGGCCAGCCGGTTGGTTCCCGTGTACTGGCCAAAGACTGCGATTTGAACCTCAGTCCTGCAACGATCAGAAATGTCATGGCGGATCTGGAGGACCTGGGTCTGGTGCGCTCGCCTCATACATCGGCGGGCAGAGTGCCGACAGTTTCTGGATACCGGTTGTTTGTGGATTCCCTGTTGACTGTCAAGCCTTTGAAAAAACAGGAATTGGTGCATTTACAACAAACGCTGGCGAGCTTCGATAACACCGAAGACGGCGTTGAAGCGGCATCCAGACTGTTGTCCGATGTCACGAAAATGGCCGGCGTGGTCACATTGCCCAAAAGGGAACTGGTCAATTTGCGCCATATCGAGTTTTTAAAGCTCTCCAATACCCGGGTTCTTGTGATATTCGTCACCAATGAACAGCAGGTGCATAACAAAATCATCCATACCGCCAGGCAATTCAGCGCGGCGGAGTTGCAGCAGGCCGCCAATTATCTGAATGCCATTTATGCCGGGCGCAGTCTTGCGGCTGTCCGGGAGGATGTATTGCAGGAATTGCGCGCGGATCAGGAGCGCATGAACCAGGCCATGCTGGATGCGGTGGCGATGGCGCAGCTGGCGTTCAAACAGGATGACAGTGAGGAGGATTATGTGCTCAGCGGTGAAACCAATCTGATGGGTTTTTCCGAATTATCCGATATGCAGCGGCTGCGCCAGCTTTTTGAGGCCTTCAGTCAGAAACGGGCGATTATTCATTTGCTGGATAAATGTCTGGAGGCGGACGGTGTGCAGATTTTTATCGGCGAGGAATCCGGTTACCATGCCTTTGCCCATTGCAGCCTGGTGACGTCGACTTATAGTATTGACGATCAAGTGCTTGGCGTATTGGGTGTGATCGGTCCGACGCGCATGGCCTATGAAAAAATCATTCCGTTTGTCGACGTCACGGCAAAATTGTTGGGTGCAGCCTTGAATCAGACAACTTCATCCCCATCATAGGGGCATTACTTTTTCCTTCCGTGACCCGTTCCCGGAATATTGTGCAATTTTTTCTGGAGCAAAAAAAATGAGTACAGAGCAGGATGTCCACGATTCTCGGACAGGCAATGACGATACCCCCAAAGAACCGGCCAGCCAGGCGCCACAAGGCGAAGAGACGTTAGCCGCAGCCCCTGAAAGCGAACAGTTGTCTCCTGAACAGCTTGCCCAGCAGCTGCAGGCGGCCAATCAAAAAGCCGCAGAAAACTGGGACAAGGCAGTACGTGCGATCGCCGAAATGGAGAATATGAAAAAAAGGACGCAAAAAGATCTGGAAAATGCGCATAAATTCGCCCTGGAAAATTTTGCCAGGGAATTGCTGCCCATTATCGACAGTCTGGAGTTGTGTATTCAGGC
>JAJRWJ010000421.1 GCA_024276805.1 Gammaproteobacteria bacterium | reverse complement strand
GTGCGCATAGATGAAGTTCAGGCCCGGCGTGGTTCCCCAGTGGCCGAGCAGGCGCGGTTTGACATGCTCGATGCGCAGCGGTTCGCGCAGCAGCGGGTTGTCCATGAGATAGATCTGTCCGACGGACAAATAGTTTGCAGCCCGCCAGTAGGCGTGAATTTTCTGCAATTCATCAACAGACAGGGGTTGGGAGTCGATGGTAGTCATGTGCTGTGATCCTGTTAGCAAAAGAAATAAGTGGTCCATCCGGTTGCCGGCTGGTCTGGTGCTTGTCGTATTGATCGGCAAGACAAGCTGAAAAAGAACTACCTGATTATCCAAAAGTTTCAGACAATTCCATAATTCAGTTCCCGCCCATAAATGACGGGAACTGCTCCGGCACAAGGATGTGCCGGCATCATCAATGGCCACAAGTCATTGATGATGGAGAAAACAGCAAATCGCAATGGCTGTTTTCTTTCTATAAAGCCCTTCATGGATGGGTGTTTATAGACTCTAACTAAGTAACAGTTACGCTCCATGCCAGGTCATCCCGGCAGAGCTTGCCCCGGCTTGAACAGGGGAGGGGCTGCCAGGATCCAGTGCTATGGATAAAGTCAGTATACAAAGTTGCAAGGGCGCATCCCTGTGCTCTGGATACCGGCTTCCGTGCCGGTATGACGAAGCTTTGACGGTCTTTATGTTTTGCTGAAGCTTGAATGTAATCAGGAAGAACCATGTCACATCATGTGCGGGTCCTTTGGTTTGTATTTCACCCACTTCTTGCAGCGTGGGCGTGTACAGTATTGTCTGTGGCAGCCGATTGCCACAGCGAATTCCGCGTCAACGATAACGATACTGTTCCTGCTGCTGCCGGAAGGCATCGGCGCGTCCCCGGTCATAGGCACGCTGCTCGGCTTCCTTGTGCTCGCCATACAGGTAGCCGCCAACCGTTCCCGTCGCCGCGCCGATCGCGGCGCCCATAGCCGCATTGCCGGACAGGGCTCCGATGGCGGCGCCCAGACCGGCCCCGCCCAGGCCGCCGGTGACCGTGCGTTGCTGGGTCTGCGTCATGCCGGCGCATCCACCCAGCACCAGCGCGATGATGAGAACAAACAGAATTTTATAGACATTCATTAGTTTTTCTCCTTCTATTTTGCTGCAAGGTCATTGTTTTTTACAGGGCCAAAGCGCGTTCATCGCTCTGAATTCGGTTTCTACCGGAAGCTCCTGGTCATATTCCGGGTGCTGCTGAATCCAGGAGATGATCCTGGCAATTGCTTCATTGCGTGTTGGCGCGGGTTCCGGAAAGCAGACCAGCGGGTTGCCATCGGGGCCTTCGTTCTCTGCGAAATGGTAATGATAGGCGCCGACCAGATAGCCGTGACAAAAATGAATGGCTTCCTCGTATCGCGGGTCAGCAGGTGTGCTGGTACAAAGGTTGACGAGATTTTTTGTGGTCTTCATTTTGAAGTCCGCTTTTGTGGCGGCAAGTGATAAAACTGGCAGAAAAATCCCGGCTAACAGAAGATATAGGATTGGTTTCGGATTCATGTGAGCCTCCCTGGTGGCCTATGCATGACGGATGGTGGAATGAACTCTCCGGACAGCACGCAGCATGGCGCCGTGACAGCGAATGGTCAATCCGGAAACAGGAAACAGCCTGTAAGGGCTTGGTTGGCAGTATACTGCAGATGTTGTCGTTTCGGCAAACCCCCAAAGCCGGATCGATTTCGCGACCGGCAAAGGGGCCGATGACGCTGTTGGAACGGGCGGCTGAATAGGCGTCGCGCGACGCTGACTGTAAGATAATGTCTGGACTGTCGACTAACGGGCAGCATTCATTTCAATCAAGGATCCAGCACATGTTCAATCTAGAGAATTTCGCTCAGGCGCCGCTGCCAGTCGAGCATGAGGCAAAACGCTTTTACCGGCAGCCGTGGGTGTTTTTTCACCAGCTTCGTGCAGAGAACGGGAACTGCCGATGAACAAAGCAAAAATTCTGTTGCTGACGGTCTTCGCCATAGCGATAGCGGCCTTTTTCCTCTTTGATCTGCAACGTTACCTGACCCTGGATGCGCTGCAGGCGCAGCAGGCGGTGATCGAGGCCTACCGCAGCGCACACCCTGGATCTGCAGTGATGCTCTATGCCCTGATCTATATCGTCGTCACGGCGTTGTCGCTGCCGGGCGCCGCGGTTATGACACTGGCGGGAGGCGCGGTTTTTGGTTTGCTGTGGGGCACAGTGATCGTCTCCTTTGCATCCAGCATCGGCGCGACGCTGGCATTTCTGGCGGCGCGCTTTCTGTTTCGGGATGCCGTCAAGTCGCGTTTTGCCGATCGCCTGCAGGCGGTCGATGCCGGCATAGAGCGGGATGGCGCATTTTATCTGTTTACGCTGCGTCTGGTTCCGTTGTTTCCATTCTTTGTCATCAATCTGGTGATGGGCCTGACCGCGCTGCGTACCTGGACCTTCTATTGGGTCAGCCAGCTCGGCATGCTGGCCGGCACCATCGTCTATGTCAATGCCGGCACGCAACTGGCGAAGATCACATCGCTGTCGGGTATTCTTTCTCCGGCGCTGCTGGGTTCCTTCGCCCTGCTGGGATTGTTTCCGTTGCTGGCGAAAAAGTTCGTGGAGGCCATTGCCAGACGGAAGGTGTATCGCAAATGGCAAAAGCCGAAACGCTTCGACAACAACCTGATCGTCATCGGCGCCGGCTCCGGCGGGCTGGTGACCTCCTATATTGCGGCGGCGGTCAAGGCCAGGGTGACCCTGATCGAGAAGCACAAAATGGGCGGCGACTGCCTGAATACCGGCTGTGTGCCTTCCAAGGCGCTGATCCGATCCGGCAAATGGCTGGCGCAGCTGCGTCGTTCCGAGGAATTCGGCATCCGGCAGGCCAGTGCTGATTTCGACTTCGCCGACATCATGCAGCGCGTACAGAAGGTCATCGCAACGGTTGAGCCACACGACTCCATCGAACGCTATACCGAACTGGGCGTCGACGTCATCGAAGGTGAGGCAAAAATCGTCTCGCCCTGGGAGGTACGGGTGAAAACCGCTGACCGCGAGACGACTCTCACTACCCGGGCCATTGTCATAGCCGCCGGCGCGCACCCGTTCGTGCCGCCGATCCCGGGCATCGACAGCAGTGGTTACCTGACCTCCGACAACGTCTGGAACCTGCGCGTGTTGCCGGAACGGCTGGTGGTGCTTGGCGGCGGCCCCATCGGCTGTGAATTGACACAATGCTTCGCCCGTCTGGGCAGTCGGGTGACACAGGTGGAAATGGCGCCGCGGCTGCTGGCCAGGGAAGACCCGGAGGTGTCGGAAATGGTGGCGGACCGTTTTCGTCGGGAAGGTGTCGATGTGCGCCTGGAACACACGGCAAAGGAATTTGTC
>JAJRWJ010000420.1 GCA_024276805.1 Gammaproteobacteria bacterium | reverse complement strand
GATGACGCTTGGAAGATGGCGTCCCCAGGGGGGTTCGAACCCCCGTTACCGCCGTGAAAGGGCGGTGTCCTAGGCCTCTAGACGATGGGGACTAAAGACGTTTTTCCGAGTTTTTTGGTGGAGCCAGGCGGGATCGAACCGCCGACCTCAACACTGCCAGTGTTGCGCTCTCCCAATTGAGCTATGGCCCCTCAGTCAAGAAACGCTATTATACAAGGGTATATTCGTTTGTCTAGTCTTGAGATTGATTTTTTATGTAATCGATGGCGCGCGCAATTCTCTGCAAGGTCTTTTCCCTGCCCAGCAGCGCCAGAGTAATGTCTATCGCTGGCGATACCGCCGCCCCGGTGATCGCAACACGCAGGGGTTGGGCCACCTTGCCCAGTTTCAATTGCAGCTTTTCCGCGCTATCGATGATGATCCGATGCAGTGCTTCCGCTTGCCATTCCGATAATTCCGTGAACTGCTCCTGTATCATCTGCAACACTTCCCCGGCGCCAGGTTTGAAGTTTTTTCTCGCTGCCTTTTCATCATATTCAGCAAAGTCCTTATAGAAATAGACGCTTTGCTCCGCCATTTCCACCAGCGTCTTGCAGCGCTCACGCTGTAATTCGACGATTTCCGGCAAAGCGGGGCCACATTCCGGATCGATATCCCGATTGCCCATATGCCAACTCAAATGATGCGCAACATGCTCGGGATCACTGTTCATGATGTATTGATGATTCAGCCACAACAGCTTTTCCGGATTGAACGTGGAGGCGGAAACATTGATATCCTGAAGCTCGAACAAAGCAATCATTTCATCCAGTGAGAATATTTCCTGGTCACCATGTGACCAGCCCAGGCGTACCAGATAATTGAGCAACGCTTCGGGCAAAAAGCCATCGTTTCGATACTGCATGATGCCCACGGCGCCATGCCGCTTGGACAATCTGGCGCCATCGGCGCCAAGAATCATCGGCACATGCGCATATTTCGGAGGTTCGGCGCCCAGAGCCTTGAGGATATTGATCTGCCGGGTAGTGTTGTTGATATGATCGTCGCCGCGGATGACATGATTGACGCCCATATCCAGATCGTCGACAACCACTGTCAGATTATAGGTGGGCGAACCATCGGAGCGGGCGATGATCAAATCATCCAGTTGCTCGTTGCTGACCACGATCCTGCCCTTCACCAGATCATCGAAAACCACCTGGCCGCCAGCAGGATTACGAAAACGAATGACCGGCTCGAGTCCTTCCCTGGGTTCGCCGGCATCGCGACAACGTCCGTTGTAGCGGGGTTTTTCCTTGCGCGACATTTGCTCGCTGCGCAACTGCTCCAGCTCTTCCTTCGTGCAATAGCAGTAATAGGCATCCCGCTGCTGCAACAGCTGCTCGATCACCTGCCGATAGCGACCGAATCGCTGTGTCTGGTAAAAAGGCCCTGCATCGTATTCCAGCCCCAGCCAGGTCATCCCCTCCAGAATGGCATTGATCGACTCCTGGGTGGATCTTTCCAGATCCGTATCTTCGATACGCAAGATGAATTTACCACCATGTTTTCGTGCATAGAGCCAGGAAAACAACGCAGTCCGCGCGCCGCCTACATGCAAATATCCGGTGGGACTGGGTGCGAAACGAGTAACTATGGTCATAATATGATTATTTCCTGGTCAGAATTTCCAGCGCATATTCCAGCGGAATCTGCTTTGATGCCTTCAGGCGGGTCGCCTTGTAGCCGCCCAATAGCGCCTTGGCGGTGCCGTTGCCCTGCTCTGACGCCTTTTTAAACCATCGATTCGCTTCCCCGGTACTCTGCGAGACACCCACACCACTGTCATACAGCGCCGCCATGAATATTTCCGCCTCGACCAGGCCCTGCTCTGCCGCCTTGAGCATCCATTCTGCCGCCAGACGATCGTTCTGCTTTATTCCTGTGAGCAGATTACTAACTTGCTTGAATCTGGCCTTGGTTTTGTATCTTGCATTGGGCAGGAGTTGATAGCCCTCCCCCAGGTAATAAATACTCCCCAGTTTTGCCTGTGCAAGACTGTCCCCTTGTTCCGCCAGTTGCTTGATTTGCGGGAAAGTCTGCGGTCCGGCCGCAGCACTCGAATAAGCAGGCGCCAACAACAAAAAAACAAGCGACAAAAGCAATCTCTGTAACATCGATCTATCCTCACACCTGGTAAAAATCTAGACTAGTTAGATTCTATAAACACCCCTCCATGAGCTGTTTATAGAAAGAAAACAGCCAATGCGATTTGCTGTTTTTCTTCATAATCAATGGCTTGTGGCCATTGATACTGCCGGCACTGCCCTGTGCCGGATAACTTCCCGTATTTACAGACGGAAACTCAGGCCGACATATTATTTCATGCTGGCCGTGATTATTAAATTATTGTGTGAAAAAAAATTTATACAATGTTAATATACCGCCTGAATTTATTACACTTAATTGATCCTGATATTGATCCTAATTAAGCTGCTAACCGGTGTCGTTATCTCAATCAAGTTAAAATAAGGAAACAAGAATGAAAAGAACACTAAAACTTACCGCATCAATTGCCGGATTTGGCTTGGTTCTTTC
>JAJRWJ010000419.1 GCA_024276805.1 Gammaproteobacteria bacterium | reverse complement strand
TTCCATTTCGGCATTTTTTTCGTGTTGAATTCTCGCCAGCCCTGAAAAATCACCGGATGATTTGTGCACCGAATATCTGCCCAGTTTTATCACGGCCTGGTAGGCCTGTTCGGCAATATCCAGGTTCCCGGAGTGTTCGGCAAGACTGGCCAGTGATTTTTGCCGTAAAATGGCATTTGGGGAAAGCTCCAGCGCAGTGCAGAGAATATCGATCGCATCCTGATGGTCACCGGCCTTGTGCAGCGTTTTGGCCAGCCAGTCGTAGGCTTCCATCAGCATTGGCTGCTGCCCGATCAGTTCCTGGAAAATGTCGGATGCGCGCTGATAGTCCTCCTGATAATAGTAGATTTTGCCCAAACCCTGTTTTGCCCAGAGCAGCTCACGCTGGTGCAGGATTTTTTCGTAGATGGCTTTTGCCGTGCTGAAATCGTTGACCCTGATAGCCAGTTCCGCGCGCAATTTCAATAACTGCAGGTGCATGTTCTTGGTGTTGTATTTCAGCATTTTGTCGCAATTGCGAATGGCCTGGGGAAAATTTTCCCGGGCAATTTCCCGTTCCACGCTGGACAGAAATTCCTTGCGCGCGGCATTACGCTGCAGCCGGAGCTGTAATTGCTTGGCGGTAAAGGGCTTGGTCAGATATTCGTCGGGTTTGTTTTCCATGGCGCTGAGCACCATGCTCAGATCATGCTCCACGGTGACCATGATGAACACAGCGTCGAATCTGAGCAGTTTGTGAAAGCGGATTTCCTCCAGAATATGCTGGCCGTTCTTGCCCGGGCCCAGGTTGTAGTCGCAGAGCACGATATCAAACTGGTTTTTTTTCAGTAACACGAGGGCTTCATCGGCGTTGGTGGATTCCATGATATCCCTGGCATTCAGGGAGTACAGCATTTCCTTGATGGCGCTGCGCATCACGGAATAATCTTCGATGATCAGGATACTTTTGTTTTTCAGGTTCAGTTTCATGGTGTTCTGTTGCGCTGAATGACACGGCGGGCTCAGTGACGCGTCGCAAAGGGAGTGTTCTGTTTAAGTTTAACGTCACTTTTCAATGTGTCCAGTTCAATGGCCTTGAAAAAAAGTTTTTCGGCCCCATGTTGGATAAAGGTTTAATCTTTATACAAAAACAAACGGGTATCTAAAACATGACTGTTGAGGCAAAAAAAGAAACCCTTGGCTTTGAGACCGAAGTCAAGCATCTCTTGCATTTGATGATTCATTCCTTGTACAGCAACAAGGAGATTTTTCTCCGGGAGTTGATTTCCAATGCTTCCGATGCCGCTGACAAATTACGCTTCGAGGCCTTGTCCGATGATGGCCTCTACGAAGGCGACAGCGATCTGCGGATCAAAGTCGCGTTCGACAAGGACAAGCGCACCATCAGTGTGTCTGACAATGGCATCGGCATGACCCGGGACGAGGTTCGGGAACATATCGGCACCATTGCCAAATCGGGCACCAAACAGTTTTTTGAGGCGCTGACCGGTGACCAGGCCAAGGACAGCGAATTGATTGGCCAGTTCGGTGTGGGCTTCTATTCCAGCTTCATCGTTGCCGACAAGGTGACACTGACCACCCGCAAGGCCGGCGTACCGGCATCCGCCGGCGTGCGCTGGGAGTCCAGCGGCGAGGGTGAATACAGCCTCGAGGCTATCGAAAAACCGGATCGGGGTACGGAAGTCGTGCTGCATCTCCGGGAGGGCGAGGACGAATTTCTGGACGGTTACCGTTTGCGCTCCATCATCAGGAAGTTCTCCGACCATATTTCCCTGCCCATCGTGATGGACAAGGAACCGGCGCCAACGGCAGAAGAGGACGAAGCGCAGGAACAACCGCAGCAGCCGGAACAGGAAACCGTCAACAGCGCGTCGGCATTATGGACCAAGTCCAAGGACGAACTAGACGAGGCGGCCTATCATGAATTCTACAAGCATGTCGGACATGATTTTCAGGATCCCCTGGCCTATGTGCACAGCAAGGTCGAAGGCACCAATGAATATACCTTGCTGCTCTTCGTGCCGTCGCGGGCGCCTTTCGATCTGTGGGACCGGGATGCCAAGCATGGCGTGAAGCTGTATGTGCGCAAGGTGTTCATCACCGATGATGCGGAACAGTTGATGCCGCGCTATTTGCGCTTCATTCGCGGGGTCATCGATTCCGATTCACTGCCACTGAATATCTCCCGGGAGATTCTTCAGCAAAGCCGGCAGATTCACGCGATCAAATCCGGGGCGGTGAAAAAAGTACTGGGCCTGCTGGAAAACATGGCGAAAAACGATCCGGAAAAATACCGTGAATTCTGGGAACAGTTCGGGATGGTTGTCAAGGAAGGACCGATCGAGGACCCGAAAAACAAGGAGCGGATTGCCAAATTGTTGCGTTTCGCTTCGACGCACAACGATTCCGAGACCCAGGATGTTGCTCTGGAAGACTATGTGGCGCGCATGCAGGAAGGCCAGGACAAAATCTATTATGTCACGGCGGACAGTTTTTCGGCGGCAAAAAACAGTCCCCATCTGGAAATCTTCCGCAAAAAGGGCATCGAGGTGCTGCTGTTGTCCGATCGCATCGATGAATGGCTGGTATCCAGTCTGACGGAATTCGATGGCAAACCCCTGCAGTCGGTGGCCAAGGGTGAACTGGACCTGGGCAAGCTGGAGGATGAGCAGGACAAAACCGGGGAAGAGACTCTCAACAAGGAATTTGCCCCGGTGCTCGAGCAGATCAAAAAAGTTCTCGGTGACCGGGTCAGCGAGGTGCGTTTGAGCCATCGTCTGACCGATTCCCCTGCCTGCCTGGTGGCTGGTGATCACGGCATGAGTCTGAACATGGAGCGCATCATGAAGGAAGCCGGACAGAATCTGGCCATGCTGGGTGGTGGCGGCAAGCCGGTTTTCGAGCTGAATCCGCAGCATGCCCTGGTTGCCAGAATGAAGGAAGAGCAGGATGATGACCGTTTTGCCGATTTGACGCAGATTCTGTTCGACCAGGCGATCCTCAGTGAAGGCGGTCAGCTGGACGATCCCGGCGCCTTTGTGCACAAGCTGAATGACTTGCTGCAGGGTCTGTTAAAATAGGCGCCGTTTGCATGCAGTGACGCACTGACAGGCGATGCATGATCAAAGGGCCGGTATATCCGGCCCTTTTTGTTGCATTGATCCTTTTGCCGCTATGTCTGGCTGGTTTCCACGCATTTTCACCACGATAGAACGCAGAATGAATGAGGACATCTCTATGCTTCTCTGTAGACTCGGTGGTTTTATGGTAACCATGGAAGGTTGCAACGCCTGCACAAGCGCAATTGCACAGGCACGGCTATTTTAGTTCTTCTCATCCACTTAGTCGGACTATCCTGCATTTCGTCATGCCCGCAGAGCCTGCCCCCGAC
>JAJRWJ010000418.1 GCA_024276805.1 Gammaproteobacteria bacterium | reverse complement strand
CCATAGTGGTGGGCGATGCCGGACAGCGTTTCACCCCTTACGATGGTATGTTTGATCGCGGCCATGCGCGTGCCAACCGGCGGATTGCGTTGAAAATAACCGAGCAGACCATTGAATATCGCTTTCGCCATGCGCTGCTGGCGGGCATTGCTGCGCAGTTTGCGCTCTTCATCTGGATTGGAGATAAACGCCGTCTCCACCAGTATCGAAGGAATATCGGGGGACTTGAGCACCATGAAGCCTGCCTTCTGCACCCGCCTGGCGTGCAGTTTTCCGATGCCGCGGAAATTCTTCAGTACCTGTTTGGCGACATTCTGGCTGGCTTCCTGAGTGGCGGTTTGGGACAGATCGAGCAGCACCGATGCCAACACATCGTCCTTGTCGTCCAGGCTCACACCACCCACCAGATCGGCGGCATTTTCATTGCGCGCCAGCCATCTGGCCGCCTCGCTGGAAGCGCCGCGGCGCGACAGCGTGAACACCGAAGCACCCTTGACCCGGGAATTCTTGAAGGCATCGGCATGAATGGAAACAAACAGATCCGCTCTTGCCTGACGGGCAATCTGCATGCGCTTGCGCAGACCGATATAGTAGTCTCCCCTGCGTATCATGACCGGACGCATACCGGGATAGTTTCTGATCAAGGCTTCCAGCTTTCTGGCAATGGCATACACCACCCGTTTCTCCTGAGTACCATGTGGACCACGGGCACCCGGGTCTTCACCGCCATGCCCGGCATCGATGGCGATGATGACATCGCGTGGCCTGCCGGCCTTGGCCAGCGTTTTTTTGCGCGCCAGCATGCGCTTCTTTTTATGGGTGAACAGATCGACCACCAGACGGTGCCCGTAACTCCTGTTGGGTTTGAGTGCAAAACTTTTCGGGTTGACCGGCGCCTTCAGGTCGATCACGACACGCAGGTCCCTGTCATTTCTGGCGGCGCTGCGGATTCGGGAAAACAAGGGATGAGAGGCCGCCGGCTGCGGCAGTTTATGCTTCAGGCGCGCATTATGGATATCGATGACCAGCCGCGTTGGATTTTTCAGCAAAAAAACCTCATGCGCCGGTGACGTGGAGACGTCGAAAACCAGCCGGGTGTAGTCAGGGGCGGTCCAGAAACGCAAAGAATCGACCTGATTTTGCTGGGCAAGGATCGGCAGACAAACCAGAAAAAAGCCGAAAAACCAGATTACTTTCCAATATTTACGCATGATTTAAACTATAAATATGACATATTTATGTTTAAACTATAGCAATATGTCTCTGTTTTTTCAATTCATTGTTGAATTTTTTCCAGCCCTCCCGGAAACCGGTCAATCTCCAGCAACCGACCGTCACCCTGTATCGACAGAGTGATGCTGCAATCGGGCTGCGGCAGCATGCCAGCGCCTTTTTCCGGCCACTCGATGAAGCAAATGGCCGGCTCTGCAAAATAATCCCGCATGCCGATCCACTCCAGTTCTTCCGGCTCGGCAAGGCGATACAAATCGAAATGATAGATGATCCTGCCCTGGATGCGATACTCTTCCACCAGTGTGAAGGTGGGACTCTTCACCGTACCGGCAAAACCAGCCGCGCGCAGCACACCGCGCACCAGCGTGGTTTTGCCGGCGCCCAGATCACCATGCAGAAAAACGATGCATTGTTCCGGCAGGCTGTGCCACAGTCTGACCGCGAAGGCTTCGGTTTCCCGAAGGTTGCGCAGGTTTTTTTTCACCGGGCGTTGACCTGATGTCTCAGATACGGCAACAGATCGCTTGCCAGCATGCCTCGCTCACCCTGTTCGGCAGCTCTGTCCGCAGCCGCGCCATGAATGTAGACGCCGCTCCTGACCGCTTCCATGCCCGGCATCTGCTGCGCCATCAGCCCGGCGATGACACCCGACAGCACGTCGCCCATGCCCCCGGAAGCCATACCCGGATTGCCTGTGCCATTGACATAGGTATCGTTGCCATCGGCGATCAAAGTGCCTGCCCCTTTCAGGACGATACAGCCAGAATAGCGCTGCTGCAGGGTGTCGGCAGCGGCAAAGCGGTCCCGCTGTATATCCTGTACCGAACAGCCCAGCAATCTGGCGGCCTCCCCGGGATGGGGAGTCAACACCCAACGGTCATTGCTGAGGGCCGTATTGGCCAGAAAATTCAGGCCATCGGCATCGATCAATAGCGGCTTGTGACATTCCAGCGCTGCGTGAAACAGATCGCTGGCCCACTGGCTGCAACCCAATCCCGGCCCGACCACAATCACCGAGGCCTTGTCCAGCAGCGGCCGCAGCTGCCGGGTATTTTCCACAGCATGACACATCAGTTCCGGTCGGCCGCTGTTCATCAGTGCCGCATGCGCGGCTCTGGTAGCGATGCTCACCAGCCCGGCGCCGACTCTGGCGGCGGCTTCGGCGGCCATGCGCGCCGCGCCGCTGTAGCCCTGTTCGCCGCCAATGACCAGCACATGGCCATTGCTGCCCTTGTGTGCGCAGCGTCTGCGCCGCGGCAGATGCGGCTCGGTCAGCCGCCATGCGGCCACCGGCATGCCGTAATAGATTTCCTGCGGCACATCCAGTGAAGAAAAATACAGTTCCCCGCAAAAATCGGCTGCTTCGCCGGTAAACTGCCCCCGCTTCAGGCCAATAAAGGCAATCGTGCAGCAGGCATGCACGGCACAGCCCAGCACACAACCGCTATCGGCATGCAGACCGGAGGGGATATCCAGGGCGACGACCGGCCTGTCGAGCCCGTTGATGGTTTCGATGGCCTGGGCATAGATGCCTGTGACCGGCCTGTCCAGACCGGTGCCCAGCAGGGCGTCGACGATGATTTCCGCGGTACAGGCTGTATCGGCTTGATAAGGGATGATTTCTCCACCGATCTGTTGATAATTCTGCATTGCCAGGCGGGCATCTCCATGCAGTTTTTCAATTGGCGACACCGCGTAGACAGTCACCAGCATACCGGATTCCAGAGCCAGACGGGCGACGATATAGCCATCCCCGGCGTTGTTGCCGGCGCCACAGAAAACGGCCAGGGAGTCCGCTCCGGGCCAGCGCTGCTGCAACGTCTGGAAAGCCGCGAGACCGGCCCGGCTCATCAGCTGAAAGCCGGGGATACCCCGCTGGTCAATGGCGATGCTGTCCAGTTCCCGGACCTGTTCGGCCCGATACAATTCCAAAGGCAGTGTGTTCATGGTAGCGTTGACAATTCTCTTTACACCCCTCTATTATCCTCAAATCCACGCTGAACCGCTAACTTTTGCACCACCTGATTTCCATGACTGCTGACTGCCGCCATTGCCATCCCCTGTTTTCGCTGAAAACATTCACTCATAACACGTTGCCGCATCCCTCATGACTGTCGCTTCCCGTGATAAGCGGAAGGAACTGGTCAGTAATATCAAACGCTGGGGTGGAGAACTGGGCTTCCAGCAGGTCGGCATTACCGATACCCATCTGGCTACCGCCGAACAGCATCTACATGACTGGTTGAGAAAAGGTTTTCACGGCAGCATGTCCTACATGCAACGGCATGGCAGCAAGCGCAGCCGCCCTTCCGAATTGCTGCCCGGCACGCTCAGCGTGATCTCGGTGCGCATGGATTATCTGCCGGAAAGCCACAAAAAAATCCACCAGGCCCTGGCAGATCCGCTCATTGCCTTTGTTTCCCGTTATGCCCTGGGACGTGACTATCACAAATTGATGCGCAAACGTTTGCAGATGCTGGCCGATAGAATTCAGTCCGAAATCGGGCCTTTCGGCTACCGGGCATTTGTCGACAGCGCCCCGGTACTGGAAAAGGCGCTGGCCGAAAAGGCCGGCCTGGGGTGGGTCGGCAAACATTCCAACGTCATCGCCCGCCGGCATGGCTCGTGGTTTTTTCTGGGGGAAATCTACACCGACCTGCCCCTGCCCCGGGATGCGCCAGGCAAAAACCATTGCGGATCCTGCCAGGCCTGCCTGGACATCTGCCCGACCCGGGCAATCGTCGCGCCTTACCAGGTCGATGCCAGATTGTGTATTTCCTATTTGACCATCGAATTGCAAGGCGCCATTCCGGTCCCCTTGCGACCACTGCTCGGCAACCGTATTTACGGCTGCGATGATTGTCAGCTGATCTGTCCATGGAACCGTTTCGCGCATTTCAGCGCGGAAAAGGATTTCAGTCCCCGACAGAACCTCGACAGCAGCCAGTTGCTGGAGGTGTTCGCCTGGACGGAACGGCAGTTCCTGGAGCGCACCGAAGGCTCTGCAATTCGCCGCATCGGCCATCAGCGCTGGCTGCGAAATATCGCCGTGGCGCTGGGCAATGCCCCCGCCAGCACGGCAATCAGAGCTGCATTGCAGATGCGTACAGACGAGGTCTCCGATCTGGTCAGGGAACATATCGTCTGGGCTTTGGCCCGGCAGGAAGACAAGCTGCGCTGAAGGTGGTGGTTTAATCTATTGCCGTCTTGTCATGGCAGGCGTACACTGCAGATGACTGCGGAAAAACATTGAAAATAATGCCATGCAGATCCTGACATTCAGACATTGGGCAATACTGCTGCTAGCACTCATTCCAGTCACGCAGCTCCCTGCACAAAATCAGGTCGATGCCGTGACCACTGCCAAAACCGGCGGAATCATCCAGCTGCAGCTCGATGGCGCCATTGGTCCGGCCAGCAGTGACTATATCGAGCGCAGCATGGACAAAGCCGCTGCAGGCAATGTACAACTGATACTGATCCGCATCGACACACCCGGCGGCCTGGACAGCTCCATGCGTCAGATCATCAAAAAAATCATCGCCTCCCCGGTCCCGGTCGCCGGCTATGTTGCTCCCAGCGGCGCCCGGGCCGCCAGTGCCGGCACCTATATTCTCTATGCCTGCCATATCGCCGCCATGGCTCCGGCAACCAATCTGGGGGCCGCAACACCGGTACAGATCATCGGTCCCGATGCTCCTGGCGTGGAGAAAAGCAAACCAACCGATGCTGACAACACTTCCGCTCGGAAAGAGCCCAGCCTGGCGCCAGAGAATCCCATGGCACATAAAATTGTCAATGATGCGGTCGCCTATATCCGGGGGCTGGCGGCAATGCGCGGCAGAAACGCCGACTGGGCGGAGCGGGCAGTCCGCGATGCCGCCAGCCTGCCGGCCGAAGCGGCATTGAAACTGGGAGTAATCGACCTGCTTGCCCGCGACCGAACCGATTTGCTGAACAAACTGGATGGTCGCAAGGTCAATGTTCTGGGCCAGGAAATCACCCTGCATACCAGCGGCGCTTTGGTACAGGAGATTGCCCCGGACTGGCGCAGCGAACTGCTGGCGGTGATCACCAACCCCAATATCGCCTATATTCTGCTGCTGATCGGCATCTACGGGCTGATCTTCGAATTTACCAATCCCGGCGCCATCGTGCCAGGTGTGGTCGGCGGCATCTGCCTGCTGCTGGCGCTGTTTGCACTGCAATTGTTGCCGATCAATTATGCCGGCATGGCACTGATCATACTCGGCATCGGTCTGATGATCGCAGAAGCCTTCGTCCCCAGTATCGGCATACTCGGTTTTGGCGGTGTGATCGCCTTTGTCATTGGCTCGGTGATTTTGATGGACACTGCCGCACCGGGCTTTGGCATCAACCTGGGATTGGTGGGGGGATTTGCCCTGAGCAGCGTGGCTTTTCTCATACTGATGCTGGGCATGCTGGTAAAATCCAGGCTACGCCCAGTGGTCAGCGGTCGCGAGGAAATGATCGGTAAAACTGGCGAGGCGCTGGAGGATTTCACCAGTACCGGCATGGTGCGCATTCACAGTGAGAACTGGCGCGCCACCAGCGACCAGCCGGTACACAAGCATGACAAAGTCACCGTGAAAGGTCTGGATGGTTTGACCCTGCTGGTTACCCCTAACAAAACAGGAGAATGACGATGGTTGCCTATTTTGCTTATATTTTTGGCAGTATACTGTTATTGCTGGTCCTCAGTGCCTTCAAGGTGCTGCGGGAATACGAACGCGGCGTGATCTTCCTGCTGGGCAGATTCCACAAGGTCAAGGGGCCGGGATTCATCATCGTCATTCCAATGATCCAGCAGATGGTGCGCGTGGACCTGCGCACCATCGTCATGGATGTCCCCACCCAGGATGTCATTTCCCGGGACAATGTGTCGGTGAAAGTGAATGCGGTGGTGTATTTTCGGGTCATCGATCCCGACAAGGCGATCATCCAGGTGGAGGATTTCTACAACGCCACCAGCCAGCTGGCCCAGACCACGCTGCGCTCGGTACTCGGCCAGCATGAGCTGGACGAAATACTGGCGGAACGGGACCGGCTGAATGTCGACATTCAATCCATTCTCGATCAGCAGACCGATGCCTGGGGCATCAAGGTATCCAATGTCGAAATCAAACATGTGGATCTGGATGAAAGCATGGTCAGATCCATCGCCCAGCAGGCGGAAGCGGAGCGTACCCGACGGGCGAAAGTCATTCATGCGGAAGGTGAACTGCAGGCCTCCGAGAAATTACTGGCCGCAGCACAGAAGCTGTCACAACAACCCCAGGCCATTCAGCTCAGATATCTGCAGACACTCACGGAAATCGCCGGCGAAAACTCATCGACCATCGTCTTTCCGCTGCCGATCGATATTTTGAAGAAATAATGGCCTGTCAATCAGTGCCTGGATTGGTATAGTTGGACAGTGGGAGAAGTCTTTTGGCTGTGTTTCCGGCAACGGCGTTCAGGAACCCTTCTGGTGCAGCACCTTACGGTTAAGCCATGAAGTATTTTGTTCCCGTCCATAATAACGGGAGCTAATTCGGCACAAGATGTGTCCACAGTATCGATGACCACAAGCCATTGAATATCAAGAGCACAGCTAATCGCACTGGCTGCTCTCTTTCTATAGACACCCCCTATAGACACCCTGCGGATGGGTGTTTTTAGACGCTAACTGTCTATAACTTTCCATCGCTTGCAAAAATATAGCAGCATAAAAAGTAACATAGGCGCCGCACTTGCATCTGGATGCGCGGAACTTTCATTATCCTGGAAGATAGCGGTACGATCGAATCAAGCAACAGACCTCGAGGAAATTTTCATGCTCAAATTTGAACCTGTGGAAACCTACCAGACAGGACCCTGGGAGCAGCAGATGCACGAATGCGGCGCCATCATGCAAGACCATCGGGTGCGACATGTCTATTTTACCCACGGGACTTTTGTCGGCGACAGCCCCCTGGGCATCCTGGACATGTTCGCAGCATTTCTCGACCCGTGGAGAATCGAACGTCTGAAGATTCTCATCAAGGCCGGCATCGACCGGGTCATGGATGATACCGGCAACTATACCAGCGCCTATATCGACGCCTTTCAGACATCATTGGGCGATGATATTCCCTGCACAGCGGTGATATGGGACAGCGGCAATTTTCACCTGGCTCGCCTGAAAGGCACGATGCAACTGATCAATTCACTGGCTGAAGATATTGGTGACGATTTCACCAGCGAGGACCGCCTGCTGCTGATCGGACACAGTCATGCCGGACAACTCTATGCTCTGATGACCACGTTGCTGGAAGGTGGAGACAAAGCCGGCCAACTGCTGCATATTGCCAGACAAGCTGGATACGAAGTCGATGCATTGCCAGGCAAACTCGATAAAATCAGGCAGGTACATCTGGATATCGCCACCTTCGGCATGCCGCCCCGCTATCCCTGGGGGAAACACGCGGATTATACACTGCGCCACGTCGTCAACGACCGAAGCCTGAGCATGTCCTCGGTATCACTCAATGATCTGCTGCACACCATACATGGCGACTATGTCCAGCAATGGGGCGGCGAAGGCACGGATTTTCCCGCGCCGGCCGATCTGCAGGGTCTCAATGGCGAACTGGACAAGGTGTTGGATGACGGAAGCAAACGCAGCAAGGCCCTGGCAAGGCTGCACCAGTGCAAGCGCAGCCAGTCTGCATTTGGCAAAACCATCAAAGTCGACTATGACGATGCCGCCGGCTTGCTGCCCAATTGCATCGAAACCCTGTTCGGTCATGGCATCTATACCCGGAAGCAGACCATGCTGTTCAATACCCTGTTGCTGGTGAACGAATTTTACGCCTCCTGAAGGGCAAGGCAATGCAGCTGCCCGGAAAATATCCAGGCGTTGCCTGAGAAATCTGAGAATCCACCATGCCAGACAATGCGCGTGACCTGCTTGCCGCACTGCAGAATCCATCCATTTACGGGCATCCGGCAGAGCATTTCCAGTTGCTGGAGACACATATTTCCTGGGTACTGCTATGCGGGGAATATGCCTATAAAATCAAGAAGCCGCTGGATCTGGGTTTCCTCGACTTTTCCACACTGGAAAAGCGCCGCTTCTTCTGCCGGGAAGAATTGCGTCTGAACGCCCGCCTCGCACCAGAGATATATCTGGACGTCGTTGCCATTACCGGCTCAGTGCAAAACCCAGCCATCGATGGCTCTGGCCCGGTGCTCGACTATGCCGTGAAGATGCGCCGCTTCGCCCAGCACAACCTGTTCATCAACCTGCTCCAGGCCGGAACACTGACTACCGGACTGCTGGACCAGCTGGCAATACTGATTGCCCGTTTTCATGAACAGGCGCCAAGGGCCACTCTGGAGACACCCTTTGGCACACCCGAAACGATTCTGACACCGGTCATGGAGAACTTTCAGCAGCTCCAGGACGCGGTCGATTCACAATCCATGCCGCAGTTGCAACAGTTGCAGTCGTGGAGCACAACGCAGTATCGCAAGCTGTCGCCAGTTTTCCAGCAACGTAGAACAGCCGGCTTCATCCGGGAATGTCACGGCGATCTGCACCTGGGCAATATCGTCAGCTATCAGGGTCGCGCCATGCCATTCGATGGCATAGAATTCAATGCCAGACTGCGCTGGATCGATGTCATCAGCGACATCGCCTTTCTGATCATGGATCTCGTCGATCACCGACGCAGCGATTTGGCCTTCCGCTTCCTGAACGCCTATCTCATGCTTGGCGGTGATTATGCCGGGCTGACGGTGCTGCGTTTCTACCTGGTGTATCGCGCCCTGGTGCGGGCAAAAGTCGCCTGCATACGTGTACAGCAGGATCCGGGGCAGGTTCAGCACCGGCAGGAGCTGCACGACTATCTCTCTCTGGCAAACACCTGCAGCAGGCCTCCCAGGCCCCGCCTGATCCTTTGCCATGGACTGTCGGGCTCGGGAAAAACGACGCTTTCACAGCGCCTGCTGGAAACCCTGCCGGCGATCCGCATACGTTCCGATGTGGAAAGAAAAAGGCTGCATCGGTTGCCGCCGGAACAGCGCAGCGGGTCCGGGCTTGGCGGTCATCTATACACCGAGCAAGCCACCGCCGAGACCTACCGCCGACTTCTGCAGCTGACCGGAATTGCAATCGATGCCGGTTATACGGTCATCGTCGATGCCACCTTCCTGCGGCGAAAACAACGTCGCCCATTTCGTGAACTTGCCGGGGAAAAGCGGATTCCATTGCTCATTGTGCATTGTCAGGCAAATAGCGATACCCTGCGACAGCGAATCGTACAGCGGGAAAAAGCCGGCCGGGATGCATCCGAAGCCAGCCTGGCGGTATTGCAGCAACAGATACAAAGCCAGGAAGAACTGACTGCCGAGGAACTGGAAAACTGCCTGTCGATCGATACCGAAAACCCAGCCGCCATCGATGCTTTGCTGCATGTGTTATCCAGCAAGGCGACAGACTGAAACGGCCGGGAGTAAACCTGACTTCCACTGCCGGCGCTTCATCATCCAGAGGTAAACACGGTCACCCCGACGCAAGTGCAGCAACTATTTTCCCTTGAGGTTCCATGTTTATGCGAGCAATTGAATGCAAAATATTTTCATGGCAGAACCATCCATACAGGTGTTGCACAAGGGAGAAACTTGAACACTATGAAAAGTGCCAATGTATTTTCTGCAGCTCGGAACGCTGCTTGGCCAGCACGCCTGGTCCCCCTCAATGGTTACCTGGGCTTGGCGTCACCGGTTTCCTTTGGTTTCAACAGGACTCTGGCATCCGGCCCCATTGGCACGGAAAAATCCGTGGATGAAATAATATTCTTGCTTGCCAGATCGACAATCCTCAGCGACACATAGGCTGTTCGCCTGCCAGCGGCAAACACACCAACGACCAGTGCCGAGGCGTTATGTTTTTCCAGGATTTTTCTGGTTTCATCGGAAAGATGCAGCATGCCCCCTTCCTCCTTGACAAACACTGCGGTCGGCATTTCCATGCCCATGATGCGGTAGCCGGCATTGTTGAAAGCCGAGGCGATCTGATCCGCGACGATACGACCGAATGCGGAGGTCTGGTTCAGGTCGTCGACATTGACCAGGGTGCTGACGATGATCAGTGAATTTTTAGCGAGCGGTTGACTGGTTTTCTTCAGCAGAGTGTCCACGGCGTCATAACTGACTTCCACCAGATCCACATCTTCTATGGGGTATTGATAGGCTGTCTTGCAACCGCTCAACACGGCTGTAAGAAATATCAGCATGACGATTGCCATTTTGTTATTCATAAAACGCTCTCCTTTAAAAATTTAATGGTGTCATTGTCCTATGCCCCACCCACTTGTAGATTTACATTCCGCTGTAGTGATGGAAAATAAAAGGTAAAGAGAGATCAAGCATAAAATGGCGGTTTTTCCTGTTCCTGCGATAAGTTTCATCACCATCTGGAATGAAGAAAAACACCCTGCAACAGCAATTAATTCTAGCTTGTCAACATTCAGGTGACAAGTACAATCGGCTGATACTCTGAATACCGGATTGCACAAGACGATGCAACTGAGAGGATCCAACTCCGCTATTGGAAACACTGGCTGTGCCTTGGAAAACTTTCCTGGAGCAGGTTGGAAAAGGTAGGGTAGAACTTGAGAATGGCGGAGAGGCAGGGATTCGAACCCTGGGAGGGCTACAAACCCTCAACGGTTTTCAAGACCGCCGCTTTCGGCCACTCAGCCACCTCTCCAAGGCCGCTATAGTACCGTAAAGATATATGAAATGCCAACTTTTGTAATTGGCTTTTTTCTATGTGTTGCGGCGATGATACAATCGCCATCAACAGGATTTCTTCCTGCTTATTTTCAACCGACACGCTTCCGGAACCGAATCTGCGCAGTACTCAGCTCCCATCAATAAATGACCGGAACCACTCCGGCACAAGGAAGCTCCGACATGACTGATAACAATAAGTCATTGATTATTAATCAAAAATACCATAAGTGGACAGCTAAGGGCTGTAACGGATTATGCAATCAGGATTCGGCGGCTTGAGGTTCATGTCCTCGCTGGATAATTTCCACGGCATTGCCATCAGGATCGCGGCAAAACAGCGCCTTACGGCCCGACTTGCTCAAACTGTAAGTAATGCCGGCCTGATCCAGGTGCTCCCGAATGGCATCGATGCAATCGGCGGTCATGGCAAAATGCCTGTCCCTGCCGCCGTGCGCCGGCCTGCCGGTGGTGGGATCGGGATTTTCCAGTTCCAGCAAATGAATTTGCTGCCCCCCCACCTGCAGCCACGCCCCGGGAAAGCCCATATCGGGCCGATTCGCCAACGGCAGATCCAGAATATCATGGTAGAAATCCAGTGCTTTCCGGGTATCGGAAACCAACAGACTGACATGGTGCAGCGCGAAGTTGAATTTTGACATGGTAGTATTGATATACGGAGTGAATGAAATGAATGCCGTACGATTGCCATCGTTTGGGTATATTGTCGCTATTCTACTGCTTAACATTTCAGCAGGCAAAAAACTCTGACAAGTCGAAAGGGTCAGCATGTCTTCACCCATCCTTTCGGGCGGGCAGGAATTGTTACCGTGAAGCAGACCCTGCAGTTCCAGCCTCACCGGGAGATGTTCTGCCATTCCTTGATTCCTTCTCCTCAGGTGCTGAGAAGATTGAGTCGAAAGAGGGCGCCGATACAGCCGGCACATCCTTGAGCCAAAT
>JAJRWJ010000417.1 GCA_024276805.1 Gammaproteobacteria bacterium | reverse complement strand
CGTTTTTCCTGGCTTGTTACAGCAGGCCGCCAATTTGGGTTTGATGGTCTGTGGCGCAAAGCGTGGGAACGATTCGTTTCAGCGCTGGAAGTTGCCCGGCGACGGCAGATTTGGCAGGGTTTCCAGCAACAACCGGTCTATGACGTTTCTGTCCGCCCGGCAGTTCAAGACCGGCTTGGACATTCTCTCTGGGGGGTGATGGATGACAGGCGCCGTTCTATTCCTTAAAACCAGAAAAGCTGACGCCCGACAGCCGCGCCATGTCATGATGCCAGGTCGCCAGATCGTTTTTGTTGAACCGGTTCAGGTGTGAGTGTCCGCAGGCTCGCGCCATTACCTGCATCAATTGCACCGATGCCTGGAAAAAATTACCCAGCCGCCGGGCGGATTGCTCGATATCGATGCGCTGACGTAATTCCGGTTTTTGCGTGGCGACACCGGTTGGACAGTTATTGGTATGGCACATTCTGGCGGCGATGCAGCCTATCGCCTGTAGTGCGCTATTGGACAGGGCAATCCCGTCGGCGCCCAGGGCCAGCGCCTTGACGAAGTCGATGGGCACGCGCAGACCGCCGGTGACAATCAGCGTTACCCTGCCGCTGGCGCCCTGGGCATCCAGAAAGCGCCGCGCCCTGGCCAGGGCCGGTATCGTGGGCACACTGATATGATCCCGGAACATTACCGGCGCGGCGCCGGTCCCACCACCCCGGCCATCGAGAATGATATAGTCGGCGCTGGCATCCAGGGCAAACTGTATATCCTGCTCGATATGATTGGCGCTCAACTTGAAGCCAACCGGTATGCCGCCGGTTACTTCACGCACCCGGTCGGCAAATCTCCTGAAATCATCCACGCTGGTCAGATTTGTAAAGGTGGCTGGCGAGATCGCCGGCTGCCCTGCGGGTATACCCCGGATCTGGGCGATTTTCCCGGTATTCTTGCTGCCGGGCAGATGGCCGCCGGTGCCGGTTTTCGCCGCCTGTCCGGCCTTGAAATGAAAGGCCTGCACTTTGCCTAACAGTCCTTCATTGAAGCCAAATTGGGCGCTGGCCAGTTCATAGAAATATCGGGAATTGCTTTGCTGTTCTTCAGGCAGCATGCCGCCCTCGCCGGAACAGATACCGGTACCCGCCATTTCCGCCCCCTTTGCCAGGGCAAGCTTGGCTTGTTCGGACAATGCACCAAAACTCATGTCGGAAACGAACAACGGTATGCTCAGAGTCAGAGGTTTTTTGGTTTCCGGACCGATAACCAGTTCCGTCCCGACGGCATGCTCCTCCGGCAACGGTCTGGTCGCCAATTGTGCGGGCAGAATCTGCAGGGCGTCCCAATGCGGTAATGTATGTAGCGGCACCCCCATGGATGTCATCGGTCCGTGCCGCCCCATTTTGCTCAGCCCTTCACGGGCCAGTTGGTGTATAAAGGCAACGGTTGGCTCTTCCGGCGTTGCTCTGACAGCCGGCGCAACTGACCGGTCTTTATCTGTACCCGGGCCTTCCCCGCCGACCTGGTCGTCGGAAAATTGTTTATGCGTGCCATCGCAATAGGGCGCATTGCCGGTGTGTTTGCAGGCACAGAGCCAGGCTTCCCCGTCTTCATCGGCGACGATGACTTTGGGGTTGAAAGACGTGCATGCATGGGAACCATCACAAAAAGGCTGGCTTCTGGAACGGCCACAGGTACAAAAATGGTATTCCTGACCTTTGCTCAGGCTGACCTTGACCGGTTTGTTGGCTGCAATAACGGGCTTGCTCATGGTTATTTCTCCTCTTTACCAGCCATATCCGGTCGCATCGACGCGGAAACTCTAATGCCGTAAATGGCCATTGCCGTAGGCCACCCACTTGTATGTAGTCAGTTCATCGGGCCCGACCGGACCGCGGGCATGCAGCTTGTCCGTACTGATGCCGACCACCGAACCCAAGCCATAATCACCGCCCCCCGACAGGCGTGTCGAAGCGTTGATCAATACCGATGCCGAATCGACCCGCTGTTCGAATTGTTGCGCCATTTTCAGGTTTTGCGTGACAATTGCATCGGTATGCCCCGACCCATAGTGATTGATATGGGCTATTGCCTGATCAAGGCCATCGACGATCTTTACTGCAAGGATTGGCGCAAGATATTCGCTATGCCAGTCATCTTCCGTCGCCCGGGTTATGCCGGGCAGTATTTTCAGTGTCGCCTCGCAGCCACGCAGTTCCACGGCATTTGCAGAAAATGCCTTATGCAGCAGTGGCAGCAGTGGCTTGGCGCAGTGTTTATCGACCAGCAATGTCTCCAGTGCGTTGCAGACCTGAATGCTTTGACATTTGGAGTTGACCGCCAGATCGACGGCCTGCGTCGGGTCCGCGTCTTCCGCCAGATACAGGTGGCAGATGCCATCGTAATGCTTGATGACCGGAATACGGGTGCCCCCGGCAATGCGTTTGATCAGACCCTTGCCGCCACGGGGAATCAATACATCCACATAGCCATCCATTTTCAGCAGTGCATCGACGGCTTCATGGCCTGGCATGCGAATGATCTGTATGGCATGCTGCGGAAGCCCGGCATCGACAGCGCCCTTGATCATGGCATCGGTCAGCAAGGCATTGCTTTGCAGCGCTTCCGATCCGCCGCGCAAAATGACCGCATTGCCACTTTTTATACAGACGCCGGCGGCATCAGTGGTGACATTGGGCCGCGATTCGTAAATAATGCCGATAACGCCCAGTGGCGCCGATTTTTTGTAGACCCGCAGTCCGGCCGGATTGGTATGCCCTTGCAGGACACGATTCAACGGGTCGGGCCGCCGCGCCACTTTTCTCAGCCTGTCGAGCATGTACTGAAAAACCTTGTCGTCAATGGTCAGACGTCTGACCATCGCCGGCGTCTGTCCATTCTGCCGGGCTTTGGCAACTTCCCGGGCATTGACCTCCAGAACCTGCCGTCTGACAGATTCAAGCGCTTCCGCCATGTTCGAAAGTGCAAGATTGCGCAGTGTTTCGGAAGTCGAGGATAATTGCCCTGCCGCAACACGGCTTTGTCTGGCAATGACTTCGACAGCACTGGTACTCATATTCATCTCGGGACCATTATTTCAAGGAAGGTTGGCAAGGTTTTATTGTCCGCATAATCACCTGAATTGTACTTCAAAGTTGAATCTGCCAATCATCCGCTGCCGCTTCATCTTACAGCAGCCTTTTACCACTGGTTGTCATGCCGG